>CAZVTX010000174.1:0-7830 GCA_964629395.1 uncultured archaeon | reverse complement strand
AACATCTCTTTTGATTGTTGATGAGCCAAACTCGAATCAACATCAATTTCATAATTCATCGATTTTAGTTCAGGAATGATGGAATTTGGATACACGGCTTTCTCCAAGTCTAGCGCTACAAAACCAGCCACGTGAATCCCATTTAAAGGTTGGGCAGGATAAGTTGCTGGAACATTAAGAATTATATGAGTTTCATTTGATCTCTGATGCCAAAATGGCTTCGTTCTCAATGCATTAAAGTTTGGAAAACTAATTGAATAAGTGCCTTGAATGATATCGGTAAATCCAAAAATCCCGTGTTCTCCCGGATTCTTTCCAGTGATTATGGAACTCCAAGATACCGAAGATATGTGCGGTATTGAAGATTTCATTAATTTAAGACAAAATTGTTTCTTGAGCTCAAAAAAATTAGGCATTACACGTTTAGATGTTAAATCATTTATTAATTTGTAGGGAATTCCATCAATTCCAATGATTATATTGCGCTTTTTCATGTAGGCTTATCTTTAGATTATTTATAAAATTTTAATGTAAATTATGATTTTCTATAATTTATTTTAAGAAATAAACTAAACCTTTTTATTTAGATATTAGCAATTTATTCCTTTAAGTTTTAAATAACTGAAAATTTTTAAAAAATTTTCTTAATATTTTCTTTAAAATTATTTTTAACTCTTTTTGCTTTTATAATTTCAAGTAGGATATAAAAAATAGTTAATATTGAAATAGGAATTAACCATCTAATATAAACAAAAATAACTAAAGGATAATTTTTCATAAATGGAAATGCATTAAAAATTACAGAATTATATGACGGTTCCAATTCCAATATTAATATTGAAATGAAACTAATAATTCTTATTTTTTTTAAATATGGATCTTGAAAATCATTTGATTTTAAATAAGGAAGGAATAACAATAAGATAAATGGAATTATTAAAACTAGAGTGTCATATCCTTTCCAAATATTAAAATATAAAAAAATAAAAGATAAATAACCAAACATTTTCTCTAATGATAATTTTTCTCTAAAATTGAGTAAAATTATTATTGATATAAAAAAAATAATAATGCTAAGAATCTTTATTATATTTATGACAGAAGGAGAAAGAGGGAATTCTCTTAAGATTATTAATTGACACCAATTTTGTGGAATTTTAGTTAAACCTTTTTTAAGATAATCAAATATAATCTCTGGATAAATAAAAAACATAAAGTTTTCAATTAAAAAAACTAATAAAAATAAACCAAATTTAATGATAAAGGATTTTTGAAATATTTTCTTAAATTCAATATCATAAAAAATGTATAATAAGACAAAAAAGATAAAATATGGTGTAATGCTTAATGAAAAAGATAGTAATGCGAAATTTATTAAGTAATATTTTATGTCTTTTTTTTTATTATCATTTTTATATTTTAACTCTCTTTTTAAAACGATAAAAAAACATATAACAACTATAAACTTAGCTTGATTAAAATAAAAAATAAAGTAAATTACCCATCCAAATACAATAAAGGTATTTAAAATCAAACGTGCCTTTTTCCTTTTAAGATTTAATTCTAAGAGAATTTTATCATAATAGATAACACACAAAAAAGCTAAAACAATATTAAAAGCATAGTGAGTATACCACACGATATATATTGGTTGCCAAGAAAAGAGAATTGAATACAAAATTGCAAAAGAAGGGAGATATACATATCCTTCTACTTCATATAATTTAGAAGGATTTGATAAAATTTGTTTTCCAGCATAATAATATGGACGAAAATCATATCTTAAATTAAAAAGACTTTCCAAAAAGAAACCTTCATGAACTAAAACATAACTACTCCAGAAGATTATTGAAAGAAACGGTATATAAAGATGATAATACTTTCTGAATGAATAAACGATCAATTTTAACATTTACTATCTTAAATTAAATAAAAAATAAAAATCCAACATAAATTTTTGATATATTTGAAGGTATAATCATATTTATGATTATTAAAAACAATTAAGTTTATGTGGATAAAGCAATTATTTTATACAAATATTATAAAAAATTTTCAATTTTACTAAAATTATTCAATAAATTGTTTTAACTTGAGAAAAATGATCATACAATACCTTAAGGACTCATTAAACCGAAGATAGAAAGTTTCATTGGAGATTTTGATTTTTTATCTCCTGTAAAAAAATTTTTTAATAATCTGTTGAAAACAAGGAAGATGCGGAATAGGTGTATTCTAATATATTTTCAATATTATTAACCAAAATAATAAGTTTAAAAGCTCTTCGAGATTTATTAAACAATATTTTTATGGACTATAAAAATGGTTTAGATTAAACCTTTTTGAAAAGCACAATATGCAAAGTTATTTATTAATAAAATTAATGATATGACTTAGGTATTAGTGTTTTTGTTTATAATAATTTTATACTTATGATTGAACTCTTTTTTATAATATATCAATACATCTTTCTAAGGTTATAAGGTTTATTTTCTTTACACAAGAATTTATTGTGAAAAATATGGGCATAAGATGTTAAAGAATAAAATCAA
Organism: uncultured archaeon; assembly: GCA_964629395.1. Lineage (GTDB taxonomy): Archaea > Asgardarchaeota > Lokiarchaeia > Sigyniarchaeales > SOKP01 > CAZVTX01. The sequence goes on along the minus strand of CAZVTX010000174.1, from coordinate 5,278 downwards.
ATTCATTCTAAATGATATTTATAGAATATTTGATGTAAAGGGCAATAAATTTTCTTTCTATACCAAGTGTTTTACTCTTTCTTACATAATTATCGTTCCCATATCTCAATTCTTAAGATTTTTTCATTAAGTATTATCTTTTATATCAATAAATTAATTTTCTATAAACTTGAAGATAGTATTAAAAGTTAAGTAAAGATAAACGTATCTAACCTACTTTTAATAAAAGGGATATATTTCTTTTATTTCTCTTAGTTAAACTTTTTAAAAATGAATTATAAGTATTAAACAATTCATTGGAAAGAGTTTAAATAAATTTAACATGATTCAACTTTATTTCTGTTTTAAATTAAATATGATTACTTTTTTCTTGGATTACATTTTAAATCCGTTTATAATTATTCTTACTTTTTTAATGATAATATTGATACATTTCTTATTGTATAAGATAAGAGATAAAAAATATATCAATGTTTTAAAAAAAAATAAAGATCCTGAATCTATTTCTTTATCTGATTTAAAAGAACATCCATTAGTCACGATTGTTATTCCTGCTTGGAATGAAGGATTAAGATTTAAAAGATGTCTAGAATCAATAGAAAACTTGACATATCCCAATTTAGAAGTAATAGTAAATGCAGGTGGTTCTGAGGAAACAATAAAAATTGCAAATTCATACAAAAATCGTCCAAATTTTAGAATTATTTACCAAAAAGGGGGTGGAAAAATTAAAGCATTAAATGAATGCATTCCTTACATTAAAGGAAAAGTAGTATATTTAGTTGACGCTGATGTATATTTTACAGATGAAATCCTTATTAGAATGATCCACCCAATCGTAAATTTAAAAGAAGACGTTGTTATTGGGGGAATAAAACCTTTAAAGGAACAAGAAAATAAAGATTTAATCCAATACTTACAGATAAATAGGAATAAATATTTCAGGTTTCAATTCTCAAGATATCAAACAAGGCAAATATCAGGAGCAAATACATTATTAAGTTCCAAAGTGTTAAAATCAATAGGAAAATTCAATGAAAATAAATATTATGCTGAAGATCGAGCAAGAGGAGAAGATATTAGAGCGAAGGGATTTAAAATTTATTCGCTAAATGATTATCGTGCAAAATTATATTCTGAATATCCTGATACAATAAAAAAATGGATAAATCAAAAATTAAGGTGGAATGAAAATTTTATTATATATTCTTATCAAAAGAAAATTAGAAAAAATTTAATAAAATTCATTTTAACATTATTTTATTCTTTTCTTATAATAATTTTACCTATATTGTCTTTTCTACACTTAGGATTTCTGTTAATAGAATTATACATTCTATTTTTTACCTATTGTTTAAAAATTAGACGATTTATTTTTCACAAAAAGATTGTAGATAAGCGTTTTTATGTTAAACCAAGAAAAAGTTTATTTTTAAAAATGATTTTTTATATTTTTATCGAAGTTTTAATTTATTCTTATATTCCTTTCGAATTATTATTTACAAATAAGTTTAAGAAAAAAAAAAATATTAATGTTCAGAAAAATTAAAGCAAAAAATTTAATTGGTAGGTAAAAAAAATTTAATTTAAGTTTAATCATAAATTTTTAGTGGTTTTCCATCAATTTCTTTAGGAATAGGAAGACCAAAATATTTTAATAAGGTAGGAACTATATCTTTTAAAGAAGCATCATTAATTTTGCTTGGATTAATTCCTTCTCCATTAATTATTAATATTCCCTCTTCATCATGTTTACCAATTGCGAAATCAAATCTTTTATCAATTTTTTGAAATAATTCTTTAACATTTTGAAATAGTCCGGTAAAAGAATAACCAGAATTTGGTTGGATTATTAAATCAGGAATTAAATCCGGTTCATGCCCTCTATATAATTCTTCTTTTTCATAAATTCTTTTTACTAGTAATTTATTATTCTCTGGATCCCGTAATTGTAATAACTTTTTTTTTATGTAATTTTTAATCTTTAATTTAGATTCTCCTTCCTTTAGTATGAAAATCAACCCATATAAGCTAATCCCTAAAGAGAAAGCAAGTGATTTTTTCCAATCAACAATTTCTTGAATAAATTTTCGATTTCCTTCTCCTTTTTCCTTGGATTTAAATTTAAATTCGAAATTTTTTAAGAAATTAAGTAATTTTATATTAAATAACGATGATTCTAACTTTAAAAAATAATTTTTAATCTTACTTCTAATAATTTGTTTTAAGATGTTTGTTTTTAGAATCAAGAATCGGTTTCTTACTAACCAATCTCCTAAAAAGAATCTTTTATTATGAGTTTCACAGCCATGATCTGAGATAATCATTGTTAATAAATTACTTTTAGAATTTCTTATAAATTCTTCACGAATTACTTCAATACAAAAATCTAAAGTTTTATAAAAATTTTTAAAAATAAATGTTTTAATATTTTCATCATATAATTCATGTCCTTTATTCATATATCCCCAAAATACATGTTGCAAAATATCATTTGCTTGAAAATTAACCATCAATATATCCAGCTTAAAGTTATTCAGTAACCATACACAAACCTTAGTTCGATCTTTTATATTCTTAATTCTCTCTTTTATAAAACCATCAATATCATAATGAGGGTTACCATATCTAACATCTTCAGAATAATGAAGTTGATAATCTGGAATTTTTTTTAGGATTTCAAATTTCAAATAAGCCGGATAAGTGAAGTCAGCGTCTAAGGAAGGAGTTAAAATTCCACTTATAATATATCCATTTATTGGCTTAGGCGGATAAGTCATTGGGACATTTATAACAGCGATTCTTTTCCCTACTTTGCTTAAAATTTTCCAAATTGTGTTATCTAGAAAGTTAGAATTAACTATTTTGATATTTTTGGTTATTTTATCAAAACAATAAAATTCATAAATGTTCATATTTATAGCATCTTTACCTGTTTGAATTGTAGCCCATGCTGCTGGTGAAATTGGTGGAATAGTTGATTTAATTGAACCAATTTTACTATTCTCTATTAATGATTTTAAATATGGCATGTAATCTTTTTCTATTAATTCATTAAATGTTTTCCAAGTAGCTCCATCTATTCCAATTATTAAAGCTTTTCTGTTAAAAATTTCCATAATTCTTTAAATTTTTTTAATTAGTCAAATTCTATAATATCTAATGGTCTGGACTGCATATGGTCAGGAATTGGATATCTATTTAATTTTAATATTGTAGGAGCGATTTTCAGATAACTTATCATTTTTGTCTTGCCTTTTTTTATATTTTTTCCATAAGCGATAAAAAAACCATTATCAGTATGATTTATTGAATTTCTCCTTCTTATAACAAAATAGGATGATTTGGAATTGAAAAGATATTTTTCATTTAAGATTATGAATAAATCAGGAAATCCTATTATATTAGGCTCAATAACAGATTCAATTTTATTCTCTTGTTTTAATGAGTTTATAATTAATTTTTTCTTAATTTTATCTTTATTTCCTAAAAAAATCCCCCCTACATTAGAAAAATATGAATGGGCTTTAGATACTTCTTTATTATTTAAATTATCTGTTTTTTTATGTTCATTTAAAAATCGCTTTTTAATTTTATTATATATTTGATAATTAATTTTTAAGAAGGGTCGGAAAAAATCATAAGATTTTGTTATTAAACTAAATGCTTTTTGTTTAGAAGATTTATTAATAAAAAGTAATCTTTTTTTCTCTAACCATCTACTTATGTTAAATTCATAATTATAAAATTTTAAACCATGATCACTAAATATTAAAATATTATCAAAATCATAATTTTTTATGATTTCTCCTAAAAAATTATCAATTTTTTTATATCCATAATCCAGATATTTTAAAATATATTTTGTATCTAAATGAGAATGATGTGAAATAGAATCAGGTAATCTTATTACATATATATATATATTAAAATTTTGATTTAATTTCTCAAGAAATAAATTCTTCTTAATGTTAAAAGCTTTAAATATATCTGGAATAGTTTTTCCATCTATTATCCAATTTTTATTGATTTTATTTTTTAAATTAGGAGGAAATGTATTAATACTTGGCGACATCATTCCAGTTATCATTTCTCCATTAATTTCCCAAGCAGGAAATGTCCCTGGAACATTTAAAACAAATACTTTTAATTTCCTGATAGAAAAAATAGATTTATCTCGCCATATGTAAGAGTTAAATAAACCCTTTTCCGGATGGTCAAACCAACAATAACCTAATTGTTCTGGAGTTAACCCAGAAAATAAACAAGGCCAAGATGGAATAGTAACTGGTGGAATGGTTTCAATTAAAGTTGAAGAAAACCCTTCTTCAATCAACATTTTAAGATTTGGTAAAGCATTTTTTCTTAATAGATGTTTAATACCTTCAAAACACCCTCCATCAATGCCTAAAATTATATTTTTTATTTTGCAACACCATTTTTTAAATGTTATTGATATCAAATAATAGTTAAACCAAAAAAAAATTATTCAATTTTATTTTCTATTAAGATTTTACTCTTCTAACAATTTAAAAATTAAATTTAGATATTTTTTAGAAGCTTTTTCCCATAAATATTGTTTTACAACATTTAATCCTTTTTCACGCATTTCTTTTTGGATTAATTTATCATTTAATACTTTTAAAATTAATTTTGCTAAAATCTTAAAATCTTTTGGAGGAAAATATAGTGGAAAGTCTTGATAAACTTCTCTGAAAACGGGGATATTTGTACAAATAACTGGAGTACCACATGCCGCAGCTTCTAACCCTGGAGCGCCCCATCCTTCATATAATGATGGAAATACGAAAACATCGCATAGATTGTATATTTCTCTAAGGCGGGAATCGCTAATATTAGATAAATAAACTACATCATTTTCTAAACCCATTTGTTTTAAGGTATTCTTATATAAAGAATTACCTATTCTTATTAGCTTAACATTTTTTATTTTTTTCTTTAACAAGTAAAAAGCTTTTATTAAAGTTAAAAAGTCTTTCCTTCCTGCTTCTGTTCCCACGTGAAGTATTTTAAGTTTATCTGGAAAAAGGGACTCAATTTTCTCTAGTTGAGAATTATTCATTGGATAAAAAATCTTTTTATTAATCCCATTTTTGATAACAACAATTTTACTTTCAGGTATTTTTAATTTTGAAATTAATTCATTTTTCGTAAAATTCGAAATAGCTATAATTTTTTTACATTTTTTTAATCCAGTAATCTCATATGCTTGAATGATTTTTGGATTCTTTATATTTCTTTTCTCTATGAACGTAAA
>CAZVTX010000173.1:0-7846 GCA_964629395.1 uncultured archaeon | reverse complement strand
TAAATTTATTTTTTATCCAATTTTTATTAATAATATTTTTTTTCTAACTTTTCAATTAAATCTTTATCTAATTCAAACAACATAAAAAAAAGTTCATTAATTTTTTCAATAATTTTTTTTTGATTATTTTGCTTTAATATATTTTTAATCTCCTCAATAATATTATCAAAACCGAGATGGGATAAACAATTTAGTTTATAAAAAGAATAATCAAATTTGGAATGGTCTTCTTTTATTAGATTCTTACATAGTAATCGAATTAAAGATAGTATTATCATATCATTCTCAGACCGAAAATATACAGGACTCGGAATTGGTATTCCGTATTCTAATTTAGTTTTACTGCGTTTTATTGATATATTCTTTGCCTTAAATATAAATGACACTATTTTTGAATTTAAATATGCTAATATGAATAAATAATCGATTTCATCCCTTCTTTCCGGAATTTTAGGCCATAGAAAATAAGTATCTGAAGTAGCATAATATTGATTTTTAGCATATCCAAAAATATTTTCATCAGTTATATATTTAAAAAAAATCTTTTCAGAATTCTCATAAAAAGGTTCCAAATCAAGAATACACTTATGACCTTTATGTTTATCTTTAAGAAAGATTCCACGCCTTGGAAAATAAAAATCTAATGGATCTTCTTTAGCATTTTTAAGAATACTTTTTAATTCTTCCTCATATTGTTTAAGATAAAGTGTTAAATTAGGATATTTTTTTTCTAAAAGTTTATTCCTTTCTATTTTATCTTTAACGTTAAATTCATTTTTATTAAAATAAATTCCGTATCCCGAAAAATTCTTGGAATTAAAACCAAACGGTTTTATTGCGCTGCTTTTATATATCTTCTTTAATTTCCTTATCTCGTCTTTATTAAGTTTAATAAAACTATTTCCTATACGAATATAAACTCTATTTTGATTTATTTTAATATTTATTCCTTCTTTTAAGATAAATATCTCATCCTTAGGAAAAATAATTCCCGTTCTAATTGAAAATATATCTTTTAAAAATACCTTTCTTCCCATATATATACTATATTTTTCGATATAATCAATAATTTGTTTAACTTCTAAAGGATATAATAAATTCCAACTGGAATTCTTATCCAAATCTTTATTTTTTAAAGCAGAATAATAGTTAACAATATAGGGTGAATTTATATTATTCATTAGACATTTGAAAATATGTCTATTAAATATATCATCTGGCTGGCTTTTAACCATATTCTTTTTAACTTGAATTACTTCTATAGATTTATCATCGGAATTTAATTTTTCATCATCAGTTTTCTTCTTTAAAATAAAAATACAATTATGTTGACCTTTTGCTTGAGGAAATATTTTAATAGATGATAAATCAATATATTGCAATAAAAATGTCTCATCTAATATATGAGATTTTAAATATTTTATACCTGTTTTCTGGGATTTAGTAATCCAATAATTTGTCGTTATAAAGGATAAGATTCCATCCGAAACGAGCTTTTCAATACTCATATGGATAAAATAATAAAATAAATCCATATTACCAATAAAATATTTTGCACAAATAGGATATTTTTTTGAATATTCTTGAAATAGTTCAGCATTATAATTTTGTCCTAAATACGGCGGATTACCGATTATTAAATCATATTTTTCTTCTATTGATGACCCTAAAAAATTTTCAAATCTAAAATTAACTTCTGGATATTTTGTAATAAGATAAGATTTAAATTTTTCATCTATTTCATATGCAGTTATATTTTTGAATCCATATTTTAATAAATACTTTAAAAAAATTCCCTCGCCAACCGAAGGTTCTAAAACTCTTAATTCTGAAAGAGCCTTTTTTGATTTTAAAAATTTAAAAATATTTCTTACCATAAATTCTGCCACATAAGGTGGCGTAAAAAATTGACTAATTGAATTGTTATTTTCTATTAATACTTCTTTTTTTTTCATCTAAATATAATAAACAGAGAAAACATAAAAATTTTAAAAAAATAAGATTTAATCTGAAATATCTTTAGTGATCGTGCAAATGATGCTCCATTTTAATGTTTACGGGCTGTAAATTTCCGATTGCCCAACCTGTAAGCTCGTTCAGCGATGGATGGATTACCATTGATTTATAAATTGGAATAAATGATCCCGCCTCGGGACATGCTCTTGGAATATTTTGTATCGGCTCCCCTTCTTCCATTGATGGTAATGTACAGGTATATCCTGCATTCATTAAATATACAAAAGGTTGCACTAAAATTGCCGCATTAGGCCCGATTATATGGGCTCCAAGAATTTTATAGGTTTTATCTACTATTAATTTAAAAAAATAGTCATCTTTATCATCTTTTTCGTACCCTATAATATATCCTTTAGCTACCGAATAATATGCTTTTTACTATACATTTCTCATAATAGGCATTAAGAACTTATTGCTGTATCATTCCAATATGTCCGATTTGGGATAAACATTGGTAAAGTAAATATTGCTCTTTTTCTTTCATTAAAGATCTCTTTTTTTAATTTTCTCTCTTTTTAGCTAATTTTTTCTTAATTTTGAGATAAATTCCTATATTTTTTGTATAGAATATTTTTTTATAAAATAATTAATCATTATTCTCAATTTAGCTAAAATTAATGGAAATATTTTAACCATACAAAAAATATAAGATTTAATCAATTTTGAATAAAAAATTAAAAATAATTTAATAGAGATATTGAAAATGAAGAAAAAATTAGCGTTATATTGTAGAAATTATCTTATTGCTAATATTATAATAAAATAAAAAATAAAAATAAAGAATATTGCTAATTTTCAGATTTTTTATATTATTATATTATCCCTCAATGATTTCCTTTAATTTGGGAAAGATTCTGGGATAATGAACGGCCATACAGTGAATTCCGGCAAGTAATCCTTTTTTCTTTAATTCGGTAATGAAAGGCTTGAAGAATTCATAATTAGCTTGATCATACATTCTTTTCTGCTCTTTTTTATCCGTAATATCTGTTTTAATCTTTTTCCATTTTTCGAGGATCTCTTTCGGAACGCTAACACCGGGCACAAACGTATCAAAACCTTTAGCAATTGCGTAAGATTTCATAGGAAATATTCCAAGTAGAACGGGCACTCCAAATTTCTTAATTTCAGTTAAAAATTCGATAGTAATATCGATATCGTATACTACCTGAGTTTGTAAGAATTCTGCTCCTGCTTTTGCTTTTCTTTTAATTTTAAGAATCTCTGCTTCCATAGGATCTGCATTGGGGTTAGCAGCGCCTCCTACATGAAGAGTGGGAGGACATTCAATTTCATGTCCGTTTATAGATTTTTTATCGACCATTTCTCTAACAAGTTTTATTAGAGTAGCAGAATCAAGATCAAAAACGGGCTTAGTTTCTTTAACATCTCCTAAATATGGGTGATCACCTGTGAGAGATAATATATTCCTAATACCTAATGCATGAGCTCCCATAATCATTCCCGCAATACCCAGTTTATTTACATCTCGCACAGTTTGCTGCCAGATGCATTCTACTCCCGATTGTTCCTGAATAATGTGAGATGCTGCCATACTATTAATAGTAACAATTCCGAGTGGAGAATCAGTAACATTAGCGGCAATTACATATGGTGCCATTTCTTTCGCTTCTTGTATGGTGTGGCTAAGATCACATGTTTTTTCGGGCTCAAGCTCGCCCGTTAATATAAACTCGCCTTTTGCGAGTGCTTCACCTAATTTTGAAAAGGGTCTTTCAGCCATTTTTTTACACCTCCTACCTAAATATTACCTCTTTTTGATGTCCTTGTTCAGTCCAGTCAAGTGGATCTCTTAATTTCTCAAATAGGTCTAATCTTCCAATCTCCTTTAATCTTTTATATATTAAAACCCAGCCGCAATCTCTTTCATAGTTGCCAACTTCACATTTACCATTAACCATCCCTCCACATGGACCATTCATAAGGGATTTTGCGCAAGTCGTTATTGGACAAATTCCTCCCGTCTCATTAAGTAAACATTGTCCACAACCACGGCATCGCATATAAAATCTACCGATTCTTTCGGTCATTCCGATAAATTCGGTGTTAAGACCCGTAAATACTGGTAATTTTGGATATTTATTTTTAAGAACTTCTATTAAACTTGCTACTCCTACTCCACAAGAGAGTGTTAAGATTGCATCTGAATTTTTTAGTTCATTATCTATTTTTCTCAGATCTTTTTTCATAACTCTTTGGTCGCATACTTCTTCGGGAACAATAACAGTAGTTATCTCAAATCCCTCAGCTTCAAGTTTTTCTTTCATTTCTTTAGCTCCCTCAGTTCCTCCTGTTTGGCACATTGCTGCACATGATCCGCAAGAAATAAGTGCTATTTTATTAACATTCTTAAGTGCGGCAAGAACCTCTTCAAAAGGCTTTTTGGTTGTTATAACTGTCAATTTTTTTTTACCTCTAAAACATTAATTTTATTTTCCTTTATTTTTGGTTATTATTTAAAGAATAAATAGATAAAGGAAAAAAGTAATTATCCTTAAGTATTAAGAATTTATGAAATTATAAAAAGATATGTTTTAAATTTAAAATTAGTGTTATGAATACGATCGTTTTTTATTATAAATCGATAGTTTAAATAAATGATATTCGTTATTTGATAATTTTTTGAAGAAATTTCCTTTTAAAGCTAAATTTGTTAGGTTTATATTCTTATTTTATAAAGAAACGAAAAAGATCAAATCTTATTTTAATATGCCTAACAGTAATAATATTAGAATAGACGAAACACTTTTTAGGCGGTTTAGACCCGTATTATCTTTGTATTTAAAGCGGGGCTTCTTAATTTCTTCACGAGAGCTAAACGGAGATTTAGACGGGTTCTTACCTGGAGAAGCTGACTGGATTATAGAGTGGTTTAAAGAGGAATTTGAGAAATTTTATCATGAAAATCTTGAAAAACATATAGAATTGGTAAACCAAAATAAAATAGAGTTAGGAGATAATTTAATTTCAAATATAAAGCGTTCTAGTTCCCAAAATCAAACATTTTCGATTGATAAGGATAAAAAATTATTAGAATGCCCTGCTTGTAAAAAAGCTATATATCTCTCAGATATAAACCTTAAAAAAGTTGAGGACGGAAAGTTAATAGATTGCATTATCTTTCATCCGAGAAAGAATGGAACTGAAGATCATGTGTTGATGATGTATTTGGATAAACATTTAAATGTAAGGGGTAAAAAAATTATAGAAAATGTGTCTTTTTAAAAATAATTTTTTTGAATTTATATCACGTTAATTAATCTTTTCTTATTTTTACATATTATTTCCAATAAATGCTCAATCTTGATCTTAATAATTTGAATTATTCTCAATTTTGAAAGCTTCGAAAAATTAAGTAAAAGAGAATTAAATCCCATGATCGAAATCGATCATTAAAATGTCTACTATTAACATAATAAGTAATGAAAGAAAGTATTTTTTTAGTAATTCTTCGATTGATTCCTTACCATTTTAAGTTAGATAGTGCGAAATCCGGCAATCAAAGGATTTTTTAAAGATTTTTATTAAGTTAATAAAATTTAGAATTTTATATTTTAAGTCTTAATATCCTCAAAAATTACAAATTACTTTTTTCTGAAAAGAGGGGCATTAAAAATATCAAGAATATTTATTTTTTCCCGATTCGTTAATGAATAAAACTATTATTTTCCCAAATCATTTAAATACTTAAACGATCTTAATTAATTCAGTAAAAAAAAACAAAAAAAATTAACGGATGTGATAAAAAAAATGTTAGAATTAAAGGAAAAAGTAAAGGTTATTTCTGATGAAAAAATATCGGAAATTTATTCATACTGCTCAAAAGTGAGCAAAGAAAGTATTGAAGAAATTACCGATGCTCTATTAAGATTAGTCTTAAATTCAAAAAGAGGAGAACTAAAAGATTCTCTCGGGCAAGTTATTTTTCACTTACAGAAAAATGAAAGAATCAATACCTTAATCGGACTTCAAAAATTAATTGAAGCTTCTTTAAGAGTTGCTCCTGAAGAAATGTTTAAAGTTCTTGAAAGCTCTGATGAGGATGCCAAACAATTAGCTCAAAATATAAAGAAAGTTCTCCAAATCTAAATCTTTTTTTATTATAATTTTTTATTTTTATCTTTTCTTAAGATTTATTATTTAACGTTTTTAAATACCTAAATTCTATTATTAAACATTAAAAATCATATAATTATCTATTTCTGAGGTTGAAAATATGATATTTGATAATGTTTATATGATTCGCGGAGGAGAAGGTGTTGGGCCATTTAATACAGATTTTAACATTAAATTTATTTTTGCTATTATTACTATAATACTTATAATTTATGATTGGAAAGTCAATAATCGCCTGGATTATTTTTGGGTATCTATTTTCGGAACAGCAATCTGGTCAACGGCAGAGACATTTCTTCAATTATCTGGTACGAGGGAGTTTCAGCAAAATTATCTATTCGGCTATCCGCTACCTCTCTATATATCTATACCATTTCAAGGTTTGGTCGAAGGTGCATTTATAGCCGTTATATGTCTATTTTTCGCAGATTTATTAAGGAGTGATAATGATAAAACTAAAAAAATAGCCGCAATATCATATTTGATTTTAATGATATTATTATTCGCAGGAGCATTTGTAAATGGCGTCCAAACTCCAAATTATGGCGGAGATGTTCCTTCACGCAGAAATATGACTAATTGGATTTCCCTTATTTTCTTAGGCGTATTTATTTATGCTAACATAACTTTCTTTCTGATAAAGCCAAAATCAGAGGATAGCAGAATCGGAAAATATTTATTAATTTATCCAACAGACGGAGATCGTCAGAGAGGTTTATATTTATTTATATTAATGACTATTTTTGGTGCTGTCTGGACGATTGCAGAATATCTAGCAGGAACCCGATGGATTGAGGTTGGAACTTTAGGCAATACGACTCACGCTCCACCGCTGATAGAATTTTTAGCGTTAAGCTTTGATGTAATAGTAGAAATAAGTATTGCTTATATTCCATTTTATACGTTGCCGCTTGGATTAAAATTGATAAAATCAGAAGGATGATTAAATAAAATTTTATTTTTTCTTTAATTTACTAATAATCCTTAATATTTCCTTAGTAGTCAATATTTTTACAACCATAAAGTTGTTAATAAAATAATTACCTTAATAATCTTTGTCTTATTCTTATTTATGAAAATTAAATTATTTTAAATAGAAATTTACGATTAGAGGTGTTTTTAATTTCCATTAATGATCCTTATTATGCATTAAATTTCAATGATGCCGAAAAAGAAGTATATAGATTAATAATTCAATTATCTAAATCCCCAATTCAGCCAAAAAAATATGAATTTAAAAAAATTAAAGCCACAGATTTAATAAGAATCACAAAATATTCAAAACCGAAAGTTTATGACTTAATAAAAAGGCTTGAGGGGAAAAAATTGATTAAAATTTATAATACTCGCCCAATGTATCTTAAACCTTTAGATCCAACAATCTCAATGGACAATTTAACAAATAAAATGAAAGAAGTTTTAGATGAGGCAAAATCTAAAATAATTGAAGATTTAGAGTTACTTCCGGGACTTAACTTAAATTTTCCTTTTGGTGAAGGTCCTCCACTTGATTATTTTATTGGTGTTAAAAAATATTATAATTTATTGGATGAAATGCTTCAAAAGGCAAAAAAGCTAATATTACTAATTTGCGGATATTTAGTTAATACAGAAGAAAATTTATTAAGAGAATATATATCAAAAAAGTTAAAAGAAGGATTAGAAATAAGAATCCTTTATGGAGGCTCAACCA
>CAZVTX010000172.1:0-7929 GCA_964629395.1 uncultured archaeon | reverse complement strand
GGATCTCCATAATATTTAAACTTGATCGATCTCGATAATTTTTCTCATTGTTAATTTCGCCTTTCGACAATAACAAAATTTGTGATTGATGATAATGATCAGAGGACACAAAATGCAATTATCTAAATGATCCTTTCGATCAATCTCAAGAATAATAAAAATAAATGAGATCGATCTTAGTCACAATAAATGATCAATCTGTAGAAAACTACAAAAACTGATCGATTATGAATCACAGAAATGTAGAAACGACCATATCCAAAAATATTAATTAATGGATCCGATCATTTTTTTTATTTGAAGAATTATCTTGATATATTTTTAAATTAATATTTTTTTCTTCAATAAAAAGAAATTATTTTTTTCATTAGAAAATGCCTAAAAAAATAAAATGGTTGGGAGCCTGGGAAGATCTTCGTGATAATAATGATTTATTCCAAAAATTATGTATAAAAGAGGCTGTAAAAAATTCTAAAATTTTAAAAACGTTCAGCGATAAAACACCTGATAAAATTGTTTTATGGAATTTCATAATAAATCCTCGTGGAGTTTTATTTCCCGTTAAAGGTAATCAGATTGGATTTCAAAATCTTAATTTTATGAATTGGTGGCAAAAAACTACGCAAGAAGCATTTAAAACATTTCTAGATAAATTTAATGAATTTTTACCAATAATTCCAGTAGAAAAAGCGATGTCGGAAGGATTATATTCGGATAATTCTTTACCGGAACAATTTCCAGGAGATAAAAATGGACCCGGTCAATATATTCATGATTATCCTGAAGGTGATTTTGAAAAAAGACAATATGGTGGTTGGAGATGGTTTAGCCCTATTATAGATCAAGAAAATTGGAAAAAAGAATGGGATCTTATACCTATGCCTGAAATGGATACAAAAGCATTAGCTATTCATAATATCGCTCCAAAATATTACCCGGCATATATATATAAAGATGGAGCTCTAAAATTAGATAAGAGAGATAAATTATATTACGCAAAGCCCAAAAATGTTTCTTTAATAAATAAAAGATTCTATGCACCATTTATTACATCCGTTGATAAAAAAAATTCACCTTCTTTAAGACGGTATGAAAATTTTTCAACTATAATTATTAATGAACTTAGTTCTAAATGGATGTTGAGCGTTTGGAACGCATTTAACATCAATTATTCAGAATCAAAAAGTAAAAAAAAGCTTAAGATTCGTCCTGAAATTATTTTAAGTATAGGAAGGTTTAGCGATATTCCTGATGGAAAAAAATATTGGGGTAAATTTGCCGAGCATTTGCACTCTTATCATGAGAGAATTTATTGGATAAAAGTAGGACTTCCGGAAAAATATCAACTTGAATTAAATTCAATTATAAAACGTCAGCAATCTCCAATTTGGGATGGCAGCTCTTACAAAATTCGGTATTTAATACATGATCCTTATAAAAGACTTCTAAATTTAGCAATAAGAGAATTGAGTAATTTATTTAATTTTTAAAATTAAATTTTTAGTTATTTTTAATAAAGATTTATACTAAATTACGTATTTTAATAAGGATAAGATTTTTTTGTATTCCTTTTTTGAATATTATAAAAAAAAATAAGATTTTCTTATGCCGATAAAAGATACACGATTCACTCAAGAGAGCGGAAAAGTTTTAATGCTCGGGAATGAGGCGGTCGTTAGGGGATGCCTCGAAGCAGGTGTAAGTTTCGTAGCCCAATATCCTGGAACGCCAACCTCAGATATAGGAGAGACATTTCAACGATTATTACGGGAAGAACCCGAATTAAATGAATATCTTGTCCATCATTGGGCAATTAATGAAGCCGTTGCTTCTTCTGAGTGTGCTGGCGCCGCTTGGGCGGGATGTCGTTCATTAAACCCCATGAAACACGTAGGACTTAATGTTGCAAGCGATCCATTAAGCGTAATAGCGTTAAACGGTCCTAATCCGGGAGCAATGGTAATTTTGGTAGGTTCGGATCCTGGTAGTTTAGGTTCCCATCAAGAACAAAATGAGCGCTTTTATACATGGATGTTTCATTTTCCATGTTTTGAACCGCATACACCTCAAGAATGTAAAGATTTTACTAAATTAGCCTTTGAATTATCTGAAAAATTTGATACGGTTTTTGAGATAAGAACCTCAACCAGAAGTGCACATTCAAGGGGTTATGTAGAGCTTGAACCTTTAAAAAAGGGTAAGAAAAAGGGAGAATTTATCAGAAATATTCCTAAATTTAATTCGCTACCGCCTCATGCGATTACAAATCATATAAGATTATATGAAAGGATCGAAAAAATTCGTGAAATAATTCCCGAACTCGGAGTGAATAAAGTAATTCCGGGGAACAATAAAATAGGAATTATCACGAGCGGAATGCCTTTTGGTTATACTATGGAAGCTCTTAATCAATTAGGCTTAGAAGATGTTCCTATTTTGAAATTAGGTCTTATATACCCTTTAAATTACGATGAGATTGTTTCATTTATAAAAGATCTCGAAAAAGTAATAATCATTGAGGAATTAGAACCCTTTTTAGAGGTAAAGGTCTCAGAAATTGCCCATAAAAATGGAATTAACGTAGAGATTGTAGGAGAGAAATATTTTCCTAAATATAATGAATATTCTACGGGGTTAGTTGCTAAATGTTTGGCAAAAATTTTCAATAAACAGCCTAATTCTCAAATGATAAGTGCTATGGAGTATTTCGAGTCTTATAAAAATGTAGTTCCAAGCAGATTTCCTACATTCTGCGCGGGATGCCCTGAGAGAGCAACACTTTATACAATTTTAAAAGCAACTAATCAATTAGAGAACACAGTTGTTTGCGGTGATATTGGATGTTTTGTTATGAGCTTTTTTCCACCTCAACAATGCAGTGATTTAATAATTTGCATGTCCGGGGGGCTGAGCGCAGCAATAGGAATGTCCACAAAAACTGATCAAAAAGTAATTGCATTCATAGGAGATTCCACTTTTTTGCATACAGGTATGGCTCCACTTGCGGAGGCTGCGTATTATAATTCAAATGTGCTCCTTTTCATATTTGAAAATAGTTGGACAGCAATGACTGGCCATCAGCCTGTTCTTGGTCTTACGGAAAAACGATTATCTATTGAAAAAATTTGCAGAGCTGTAGGTGTTCCGTGGTTAAGAATTGAAGATTCCTACAATCCTAAAAAATTAATAAGAACCATAGAAGAAGCTCTAGAAACTAAAGGATTTAAAGTGATAATTGTTAAAAGAGAATGTGCGCTACAGGCACATCGATGGAGAATGCAACAAATCCGAAAATTAACCGAGCAAGGAAAAAAAGTTCAGGAAGTTACTTATTATATCGGCGGTTGTCAATTATGTTATGAATGTGCACGGATTTTAAGTTGCCCTGCTATAAGACGTGTAAAAACAGGAGAAATTGAAGAGATGCAAATTGATGAGGATAGATGTATTAAATGTGGAGTGTGTTATGAAGTTTGCCCAAATGGGGCTATTAGAAAATCTATTATAAATTTATTTGGAGTGGAGGTACCTTTTCGTGAACTTTAAAGAAACAGATATTATTAATATTGTAATTGCAGGTACTGCAGGTCAAGGTGTTATAACTCTTAAAAGATTAATTGAGTTTGCAGCCCAGAAAAATGGAATTGAGCGGGTTTTCGGAAGCGAATTTTACGACTTGATTAAAGCGTAAGCGCTAAATGCACGGACTCGCTCAGCGGGAGGGCGCAATAACCAGCCATACAAGATATCAAAAGAAGGTTTTTGAAGATGAACGCAAGAATTTACATTCTCCTTTAATTTGTTACGGAGATGCCGATTTATTTATTTGTTTTGAGCCCGTAGAAGCCTTAAGGAGAGGAATCTTTGCTTCTGAAAAAACTACTTTTGTTCTCAACTCCCGAACTATCCCTGGTGTTATGATAACCGCAAATTTAGAAGAATATCCCTCCCTTGAAAAAATAAAAGAAATTTTAAATCATTATACTAATGAAGTCTATTTTATGAATGCGACTGAATTATCACTTGAGAAATTTAATTCCAACCAATATGTTAACCTTATTATGCTGGGTTTTGCAATCGCTACTGATAAACTTCCCTTTATAGAGATCAAAAATTATGAGGAAGTTATATATGAATGGCTACGAGATCCTGAAATAAATATAAAAGCTCTTCATTTAGGTTTAGAAGAAGGTAAAAAAATAATTAATTCTCAATAGGTCTATTTTTTATTCTTTTTGTCTTTTAATAACTTTAACTAATCCTTTATCTCGAAGTTTCTCCATCATAGCTTCTATTTCTTCAACGCTTTTCTGTGCGATATCTGCTACTTGCTCAATTGTATTCATTCCATCACATATTTTAAGAATCTTAAATTCTTCTGGAGTAAGCATACCTAAATGAACGCTCATTTCAGGTATTTCTTTCACTACTACCGGTATTCTAACTTCACTGCCGGTAGCTGCAGCATCTAATTCACTAATACTCGGAGCATCTCCAAAAAATGATTTAACTCCAGTAACATCATATTTATCATTTATATATACATAAATTGTATGCTCTTGACCGGAAACGTCATCAGGATCTTCAAGATCGGGGTGAGGATTTCTATGTTTATATTCTTTAGTATAAATACCTGTCTGAAGCCCGTTAATGATTTCCTTCTTATCTACTTTTAAATTAACCATATCATCGCATATATTACAATATGCCCAAATTTCTACCAACTGAAAATACTTTTTTACTTTGTTTTCAGGCATTTTTTAAAGGCCGATTTAATGATATTGAGATTATAATATTATTAATACGTTTTATCAATTTAAATTTAATTTGGATTACTAAATTATTTATTCTAAATCGTTTCTAAAATTTTTAAAATCGAAAAGAATTAAAGATATTTTATATTTTTCATTCTAAGAATTACGATTCTATTAATTTAGTATCATGTCAACATTAAAAAAAAATATGTGCTTTTGCTGTGGTAGGCCCATTGCGCCATTCGAGGCGGCGGTTCATTTCCCATGCCCCAATTGCGGCGATGTCACGATTTGGCGCTGTGAAAGATGCAGACAAATGGGTAAACCTTATAAATGCTTAAAATGCGAATTTGAGGGGCCATAAAGCAAAAGGATTGGGTGAATAAAAAATGGGAGAACATGTAGCCTTAATAGATGTAGTTCCAGAAGAAATTGATGTTGATTTCGAGGAATTAGTAAATAAATTAAAAGCAGTTTTGCCCGATTCATGTACTATTGAACATTATGATATAATGCCCGTTGCTTTTGGTTTGAAAAAAGCAAGATTGCGGGTTCGATACCCGGAAGAATGGGGAGGTACTGATAAATTAGAAGAATTATTCGGACAAGTCGAAGGACTTCAAGGAATTGAAGCAATTGCGTTTTCTAAAGGATAAATCCTCAATATTTTACTTGTTTTTAAAGAGAAATTATTTTTTCAATTCTTTTAAAAGATCTAAAAACTCTTCTTTTTCATCAATTTTTTTATGTTTTTCAACAATTTCCGAACCTCTACTTTTATATTGAATCCAAGTTTTATTTTCTCTCTCGATTAATTCATTTATAATTGGAATCTTATCAAAATAAGGAATTTCAACATATTTTTCCTTAAAAGCTTTTACTAATTTATGTGCCGATTCAATATTGTCTTCTTCTACAAGTTCATTAAATTGTTTTATAACTTTTTCGCCGTATTCCATAATCTCTCTTATTATATGATCTTTTTGAACTTCTTTAGCTATGCTTTTGAGGAACTCATCTTGCTCTTTAATATAGGAAGGTAAATCAAATTGAAGTGCTAATTCTACAATCTTTCCTGAAGTTCTAATAGCTTCCTCATAATTACCTTGCATTTTATAATTGTGCGCTAAATTTGTTAGCTCATCAATTTTAGTAAGAGCATCAAATTTACTTAATTTTAGGCCAGCAATGCCTTTTTCTTCAGATTCTTTTTTATCTTTCTTTTTCTTTTTTTTTTCTTTTTTGGTCATAATAATACGGAAAATTATTTTTTAATATAATATCAAATTTGTTTATTTAAATCTTATACAATTCTCTTGAACATTTTATCAAGTTCTTTATATGAAATAAACCTTAAAGTAGGCCTCCCATGAGCACAATGAAATGGATCCTTACATTTAGCCAAGTCTCGCAATAATCTATGAATATCTGCTATTGTTAATGTATCTCCTCCCCGAATACTTCTATGACACGCAATATAATTTATAATCTCTTCCTTAACTTCTGAAAAACTCTTATTTTTGCCTATTTCTGTAATATTTGTAATAATTTCTTTGATATCTTCTATTTTTAATGTCTTACCTATTATTAAAGGGACATCACGTAAAATGAATGTATTTCCGCCAAAATGTTCAAAAGTAAAACCTAATTTTTTGATATCTTTCAGATTCTCCAACAAAAATAATTTTTCGCTCGGAGATACTTCTATTTGAAGTGGTGATATTAATCTTTGTTTTTTTGATTTTGATTTTTCATAAGATAATAATAATCTCTCTTTATTTATTCGCTCTGATGCCGCATGTTGATCAAGAATAAAGATTCCTTTCTCATTTGTTTCATTATTAATTCCTTCAAGTATTATATATGTTTTATTCTCTAATTGTCCCGTATTAGAAATTAATTTTAATTTAGGAAAATTTTCCGCAATAATATATTTATTTCTTAATAACGCTTCACTTTTTTTAATATCTTTAAAATCTTTAATGTCCAGCTCTTCGATTATATCAGTTTGAATTGTATTTGATACTATATTCTCATTTTTATTATCTACGGAGCTTAACAATTCGTTTTTGCTTTCAATTGATATATTTCCTTCTTTTAAATCAACAATATTAGAATCTGAGTTTTCTAGAGCACTTATTTCATCTTCAGTCCATTCTCCTTTATCCAATTGAGTAGAGAGATACTTAGACTCCTTCTTAATAAATTTTTCTTCTACAAATTTTCTGATAACATTATAAATTTTATTATATACATATGTTTCATCCTCGAATCTAACTTCTAATTTTTTAGGATGTACATTAAAATCAACTATCGAAGGATTTAATTCAAGAAAAATCACAAAGAAAGGAAATTTTCTCACCATTAGAATACCTTCATAAGCCTCTTGCACTGAATTAAATATAAGATCGCTAATAACATACCTACCATTAATAAAAACGCTTGAATAATTACGGGTTTTTCTGGAAATTTGAGGATGACCCAGTAAACCATATATCTTAAAATTAGCATCACTTTTATCTTCAATATATTCAGAAAATTTAGCATTTTTTTTACCGTAAATATGAAAAACTGTTGTCTTAAGGTCATTATCCGCAGGACAATTTAAAATATCCAAATCATTATGGCGATATATAAAATGAATCTCGGGATAAGCAAGTGCATATCTCTGAACAACATCCGTAATATGTCCTAACTCCGTATTATCTGACTTTAAAAATTTCCGTCTTGCTGGAATGTTAAAAAAAATGTTTTTAACCTTTATATCCGTTCCTGCGGGACAAGATACTTCTTTCTTACTTTTAATTACACCACCCTCAATTATAAGTTCCACGCCGTTCTTTTCCTCAGGAGTTCGTGATGTAATCTCAACTTGACTGACCGCTGCTATACTCGCCAATGCTTCACCTCTAAAACCTAAAGTGTTTAAATGTTCTAAATCTTCAAATCGATATATTTTACTGCTGGTATGGCGCTCAAAAGCAAACTCAATTTCATCCTTAGGAATGCCAATCCCATCATCAATAACCTGAATTAACGATTTTCCCGCTTTTTTTATTATGATACGTATCTCTTTAGCATCAGCATCAATAGAATTTTCTATGAGTTCTTTAACTACGTTTGCAGGTCGATCAACTACCTCTCCCGCAGCAATTTTCTCTGCATCTAAAATTTT
>CAZVTX010000171.1:0-7979 GCA_964629395.1 uncultured archaeon | reverse complement strand
CAATGTTATTAATCCAACTTGTATAGGGGATATTACTTTTTATCCAATAAACATCCTCTGGAAGTGTAAGTTGAATTAGATTAATGAAGGTTTCATTTTCCATATAATTAAACGTGAAGTTAAATCTATAATGATTAGGTTCGATTTCAATTGCGTTAAAGTGAAATTCTTGGGAACAGATAACCCTGCTTCCATTAATCGAGTAGAAGGTTTGGGAATTTAATAGATTAACATAAGCAAAAATCTTCAATAATGTACCGTTTTTTACGAAATATGATTTATCGACTTTTGGACCGAAGATTCCTAATAGAGAATTTCTAACGATTGGATCTTCAAAAAGTATTTGCAATCTAGAGGTGTAATTAATGTGGGTTAATGCACTTAATTCAAGATAAGAATGGGTTGAATTCCAGTGAATATTAGTCATATTAAATTCAAGGATATTATATAATCTTACCAATCTACTTATAGAATAGGCTGTAGGACCATTATATTTTACTAATAATATTGGATCGACGCTAACCACCTTTTTTGAGAAATCTCCAGGATACGGCTCATTAAAAGAGGAATAGATCGTTTTTATTTCTTCATCAGGGGCATTTAATTTTATCCAAGCATCAACAATTATATCAAGAATCGATAATACTTTAAACGCATTTTTAATATTATTTGTAGCGATCTTCGCTGAAACACTCTTACCCATGCAAGCAAAAGCTTTAGTAATCATGTTTGCTAAAAATTCAGGATTATCTTTAAAAAAGTCCCATATTAGAGATATTACAGCGGAGGTGATGCTCATAATCTTTTCGTTATCTTTTGCCATAAGATCAAAAGCTAAATCGAGTAAATTTTGTTGATATTCTTCAGTGAGGAATATTGCAGCTTCGGCAGTTGTTCCCTCAAAACCGAAATGTTTAGCAACAAAAAAGCCAACACTCTCACCTAATGCTCTGAATATGAATTTTATCATTTCTTCTTGGGAGATTGAATGGGAATACATATCATATACCATATCCATGACTTGAAGGGCTACTTCTTCTAATCCAAAGGTTGGCAATGGTGACAATAAAGTAGGTAATACTTTTTGCAATCCGATACTAATTAAATTTGCAATAAGAGATTTCCGATATATAATTTTCAAATCCAATAAAGGTGTTGTATCAACATATCGTATTTTAACACCCCTTACTATTATTGTTTCAGATTCTCCTCCAATTAGCATTTCCACACGTTTTTCTCCTATCTCACCTGTAGATTTAATAACGGGAGAAATGAATACATCATAGCAAACTGAATAACTGGTAATAAAGACATCAAGATCAAATTTATTACTAATTTTAAGCATAATAGTCACATTATCTAATTTCCCATTCTTATCAAAGAATACCTCAAGAATAGATATATTTGAAACATCTAACGCAGTTAAATCAGTCTTATCAACTAATTTTAAAGATTTATCAACCCAGAAAAACGGGGACATCTCTGTTTGTTCATAAACTGAAATAGATTGAATAATATCGAATGTAAAACTCTCAACTTTATCATTATAAGTGTCATTACATCTGAATCGAACATTATTGGCATCTGAAATATTCGAATTTAGGAGGGTTAAATTAACCTCAACGAACGTATCAACCGGTTTTATCGGAAAATTAATTGTTATTAAAATGACATGACTAGAGATTGAGCTACTTGCACGAAGGAATTCAGAAGCCTCAGCGATTACTGCTCTATTAGTTAAATTAATAATTTGTAGTACAACATATTGATCTGAAACAATAGTATAATTAAATTCCACCGAAAATAGCTCCGAAGATCCATTTAAACCATTAAAGTAGTTAAAACCTTTAGAACTGTGAACACCTATAAAATTTATTTCTTCTGTTATAACTGATGAATGTGTTGCACTAATATTAAAGGCATGTAGTTCACATTTATTATCTGCGATTAAAGACACGTTGTAAACACCACATTTTAGATTTTTAATACGGATAGTAATCGTACCTTCTTTAGTAAAGTATAATGTTTCAAATTTGATCATATTTTTAGATTCAATTTTGAAGTAATAAGAATTAAATTTGGAAGATGTGACATTAAAATCGATAAAAGTACAATTTTCTGTGAGATTAAAACTGAATTTGGCAAAAAAACTTTTTGGAATAGTTAAATATGTTCCAAATTCCGTTTCAGCATTCCAATTTAAGGTATTACCAATGTTTAATGTTCCTAAATCTTTATAATAAATTTCCTTTTCTAGTTCAAATGCAAATTGCCATTCCGTTGTAACCACTTCAATGGAACCATCATAATAATATAACGAATATTTAAAGTAATAATCACCAAAATTCGTCAATTCGGTGATATTTGGATAAATATAGATGAGTACGTTATAAGTATTATTAATTAAAAAGGATTTCCGGTTAAAGGTTATAACAATATTTGCTTGTGAATCCATAATTTGAAATAGTGTAGAACATTGAATATACTCAAAAGGAGCGGAAGTTGAAATATTAAAGGTTCCTATTATTTGTTTTCCTTGAATATAATCAATATCGTAATCAATAGATTTTATCCAAGTAGAATTATAAAGATCTACTAAACTTGCATTAAAGGTATCAATATGATATTTAATAATTCCGTTTTCATACCGTTTATATAATTCTAAAACTCCGGTGTCATTCCATTGAAAGACATATCGATAATCAGTACCGGCATCAGTAAATTCATAATTTATTGAATTATTGGAGGAATAAATATTAATAGTTGTAGGGGTAAGCCCATATTCCGGAATGAAATAGAAATTAACAATCGATTTGTTGACATTAAAGAGATCTATTGGTAATTCTAAGAATGGAAAGAAGATATATTCTTTATAAGTGGCTTCATAATACCAATATAATCCGGTTAGAGTATTGTAATCCTCTATTTTAAAATAGGGCCAAATAGTTTCAATATATCCTTTTGACCTGTTCATAAAACTTAATCTACCATATACAGAAGAGGTATCCAATGCAGTGAGATTAATATCTAAAGGAGTATAAATCCATTGACTTCCAATTAATTCTGGTTCAGATTCAGAATATTTTATCGTCCAGATATAATCTTGATTTAAGGTAATATTCCAGTTAATCTCTGGAAAGACCTGAACTATAAAATTCCCATAAAACCTATAAAAAGTACCATCATATGCAGTAAAATTATAAATTCTATTTCCCACAGCACTTAGAGTGGTTGTATAATAATAGAGACAACCATCGGTATAATCATTATCAGAAATATCTGCTTTTATCATTGAATAATTCACATTTTCAATAGTAATATAGATGAAATTTGGTGCCACATTTTGTTCATGAGTGTAAATTACAGTAAAATTAAATAATCTATGAAATTGTTCCCCTATCGGTGGATTTACATTAGGACTTGAAAGATGGGGTCCTGCTTGGACTAAACAATTTGAATATGTCCCATCAAAAACAAAATGGGCTTTATTAAATGCAGTGAAATTATATTCATGAGTTCCTAACGTATTTATAGTTGTGTTAAAATAGTATAAGCAACCATCTGTATAATCCATGTCAAGAGGATTAACTTTAACCATCGAATAATTATTACCATCTAATGTTAGTCTTACAAAAACTGGGGCTAAATTGTCAAGATCAGTATATAAAACGGTAAAATTAAAAAGAGTAACTCCCTTTTCTCCTAATGTTGGAGAAACTTGACCATTTTGTAATGTAGGAGGGGTTAATTGGATAACGGATCCCATATAATTTCCATCAGTATCTTCATATAACCCATCAGACGCAATAAAATAAAAGGTAAAATCACCAATGAAATCAAGAGTAGTATTATAATAATATAAACATCCATCAGTATAATCTGTATCAAGAGGATTAACTTTCACCATTGAATAGATTGAACCATTAATAATGACATTTATATAAGCTGGAGGATCATTATCTAAATCAACATAATTAACTGAGAAATTAAATAATTCTGAATGGATATCTCCTGAATTTGGTAAGACTTGCCCTCCTGAAAGAGTAGGAGGATTAGTTTTTTGGACCGTTAAAGTATGGGGGCCTTCTTTAGTGGAATAATAAGCATCTGAAGCGGTAAAATTGAATTGTAATATACCTAATCTTTCAATTTTTATTATTATATAATAGATACATCCATCGGTATAGTCATTATCATTATAATAGAGTTTTGTCATTAAATATGAAACTCCTTCTAATACTAATTGTACTTCAGGTCGATCATTATCCAGATCTGTACAATTAACTGTGAAATTAAAATCAGTTATTCCGAATTCCCCGATAATAGGTTCTACTTTACCATCGGTCAGCGTAGGCGCATTTGTTAAATGAACGTTTATTGTCCAAGATCCACTATAATTTAAAGAATACACCCCATCAGAAGTAGAAAAATTATATTCAAAAGTTCCTGTTATGGTAAAAACCTTAAAAAATTCGTAAATAACACCATCAACATAATTATTATCAGAAAATTGCTTTGTCATGGCATAACTTTGGCCATTTATAGTAATATTTATGAAAGTAGGAGCATCATTATCATAATCTGTATATTTTATAGTAAACCAAAAGTTTGTAATAAACACCTCACCATGATTAGGTGAGACATGATTTGAATAATATGCAACGCTTAATATAGGGGCAGCATGAATTTCTAAATTATTATACGGGCCATCATTACAAGTATAAATCCCATCTGAAGCCCAGAATTGGTAAGTGATATTCCCAACATTATAGATTGCAGATTTATAGTAATAAAGGCATCCATCAGTATAATCATTATCTCCAGCAAATACTTTGCTCATAGTATAATTAATTCCTCCAATTTCTACAAAAATAAAAGAAGGTGCATTATTATCAGGATCTGTATAAGTTATGGTGAAATTAATTAAAGTAACCCCATATTGCCCGGTTTTAGGAGTTATATTTACTCCAGATAAGGTGGGAGCATTTGTTTGGATGATATTTACGGTAAATGATGATAAATATGCCCAATATTTCCCATCAAATGCCGTAAAATTATATTGGTGTAATCCTGTAGAATTTATTTTTAAGGAATAATGATAGATGATACCATCTGTACAATCAAAATCTGAAGGATCATACTTAAACATTGTATAATTTTTTCCATCTAAAGTTAAAACTATTACTATAGGTACATTATTTTCGGCATCTGTATAAGTAACGTTAAAATTAATTTCTTGCACAGAGACTTCTCCGGGATTAGGACTAACATTCTGATTTGAAAGGACAGGGGGAGTTAAATTTTTCACTTCGATAATAGGACCTGCTTTTACCGAGGTATTAGTCTTTACTAATCCATCAGAACAAATGAAATAATAACTATAATTACCATCAAGTATTAGTGTTTTATTAAATATACATCCATTTGTATAGTCTGTATCGAATGGATCTTGTTGCTGCATATCATATGGATGTCCATCTATAACAACGCGCACATAAGCAGGAGCATCATTATCGGTATCAGTATAATTAACAAAAAACATGATTTTTGTTGATTGATTTCCGGTTAGAGGCGAGAAATACCCATCTGTGAGCGTAGGATAATGTAATCCTACAAGTACTTTATAGGTCTGCGTATACTCCGTAAAATTCCCGTCAAAATAACTAAAATTATAGGAATATAATCCATTTGGTAAAACAATTTGATAATAAAAGAGTGCACCATCGGTGTAATTATAATCGTTATGAAACATGCAGTAAACTTGCCCGTTAATCGTTATATTAACATTTACAGGAGGAATATTCTTGGTGTTTGTATAAATAATTGTAAAATTAAGATTATTATCAGTTATAAAATTAATTTGAGGATTTGATAGAGATCCATTATGCTGTACAACATCCTCAAAAATTAAAATCATTTCAAACTGATCTCCATAATATTCTAAATAATATTTGGTCATTATACCTTTTTGGTTATAAGTAATTGTTAAATTAACATCATTAGGGTTATTAGTATAATAAATATTAATAGAGTCATTCGTGTAAACATAGGTATAAGCTGAAGCACTAAAAAATGTTTCAAATACATTGCAATCCTCAAGCCATTTAAATGTCCAATTACATACGGGAGTAGGAATTAAGGTTGCAAGGAGATAATTGGGTTGATCTGCAAAAAAATAATCTTTATAGTAGTTTAAACTAATATTTGCATCTATTAATGTTCTTAAAGATTCTAAAAGTTCAAAATAAGATGTATTATTTAAATAATATTTATCACCAATAATCCTCCATACATTATCAGCAAGTCCAGAATATATATAAATATCCTTTAAATCAAAGCGATACAAAGTTCCTTCTGGCATATTTGATAAAGGATTGAGGAATGGACCCATATTATTGGTAGTGACATTATATATTAAAGTCTCATCAATAGAAACATTCCAATTGAGAAGAATGAAACTTAATTCATTATAGTATATTTTACTATTAGAATACGAATCATTACAAAAAATATCAATATAATAAAAGCCTGCATTTGCATAATTTGAATACCATGTATTTCCAAATTTATTATCATTAAAGGCATTGTCATTATGGTTTCCATCATCAAATAAATCTATTATATCGACTAAAGTTCCATTGGAATGGTATATATATGCAGATACTTTTGATATATTCGAATCATCCCACAAATTACAATTTATTAAAATAGAATTATTAAAATTTGCATCAGCTAAAAATACATTGAGATGAGAAGAAATCATAATTGGTGCATTGGAGTCTGTTGCAGATACATTAAAAGAAGTGACATTATAAAAAATAATAGAATATCCTAAATTATCAGTAGCATTTATACTTACATAATAAGTCCCAATTAATTGATTGGTGGAATTCCAAAACATTCCATAAATTCCATCTCCCGACTCGTTATCTCCGTGTGCACCATCATCATGCATTAAATAGGAGCGTATTGTCCCGTTATTATAATGAATCCACCCATATACACTTTGAAGCCCCCATTTAGCAGAAAGTTCCGCAGTAATGTTAAAGGTCGTTCCAATAATTGCGTTTGGAGGGAAAACAGAAG
The DNA here is from genome assembly GCA_964629395.1 of uncultured archaeon. Taxonomy (GTDB): domain Archaea; phylum Asgardarchaeota; class Lokiarchaeia; order Sigyniarchaeales; family SOKP01; genus CAZVTX01. The sequence goes on along the minus strand of CAZVTX010000171.1, from coordinate 893 downwards.
TCCAATTTAAAATAGGATAATCAGTATAAGGAATATTAAAAGTAAAAATTTCTGACCAATTCCCAATATATTTTTGATAAATAGGTCGGACTCGCCAATAATAATCCCCATAATTCAGAGAGATTAAGAGAGAGTAGTTGGTATAAACGGGTTTTTCCTCAATATTTAAAACTTCATAATAAAGATAAGTAAAACTTGTAGTGTTTGATATTTGAAGTGTGAAATTAACTGCCCCAAATCCCGCATTAAGACTAGTCCAGTTAAAATTAATTAGACCATTTCCAATAGTAGAATCATTTGCAGGGTCAATTAACGAAATTTCTGGGGCTCCATAAAATGGATTTACTTCAGGACCGATTATCCAGCCTGTACTATTAAAATACATTCCATCGGAACAATTAATTTTAAATTTATAATTTCCAAAAGGTAGGGTGGTATTGAAATAATATTGTTTTCCATCAGTGACATTAGTATCCAAAGGATCCACTTCTACCATTGAAGCAGAAATACTATTATTCAATGTTATAGTAATCCATGCGGGAAGATTATTATCACCATCAAAATACCAAACTGAAAAATTGAATAGTATCGAATTATTTCCGAAAGATGGTGATACAATAGGATTCGTAAGATTAGGCTTGAAAATGTTCCCTAATACAACTTTTAGGTTAGTATATATATTAGTGCTATTATATATAAACGTATCAGAGCATTCAAAATAATAGGTATAATTATATTGTGCAGGTAGTAAATAGGTGGAATATTTATAGATGCAACCATCAGTGTAATCAGAATCCAATGGATTTTCTTTAGACATGGAATAACTAGTTCCATTAATTACAACATTAATGAAAGCGGGTGCATAATTCTCTGCATCAGTATAATTAACTTTA
>CAZVTX010000170.1:0-7989 GCA_964629395.1 uncultured archaeon | reverse complement strand
TAACGTGTAACTACTACAACGCCGACCATCCCGAATATTCCCTGAATTAAGAATAAAAAATTTGTCCTTTTCTTTACAACAATTTTCACATCATTTAATCTTAAATGATAATTATAAATAAAATCGGGCATATTCAAAAATTCAGGCTCGTTCATGGCTAATTTTGGTTCCCCTATAAATAAAATAAATATTATTACAATGATAATTCCAACAATCGCAAAAATAAAAGTGGGCGCTTTCCAATCAGATAAACTCCGTCCTATTATTCCGTTAATTGCAATGTTAGAGCCTTTAATAATATATACAAAAATAGTAAATGTAGAAAATAATTTGCCGCGATTTTCAATCTTAAAAATATCTCCCAAATAGGATGCTAATAAAGGACCATTTGCTCCAAAAGAAAGCCCCCATAAAATTTGAATAATACAATATAATTGAAAATTAATTTCTGCGAAAAATAAAATAAAACTTGCAATTATCCATAAAATGGATGCCAATCCTAAAATTAATTTTCGCTTATTATTATATCTATCAACGAGATATCCCCAAATAAATATCGTAAGCGCAATTGTATAACTAAATAATGCTTCGGCAATTTGAATTTCGCTGAAAGTTAGCTCTTTAATATAATCTAAAAGCATCTCGGAAACTTTCGTCCCTAAAATCCAGCAGCCTTCAATTAAGATTAACCATATGAGAAATACTGCGTTATTTTTATTGTGGGAATGCATTATAAGTTAAATTAAATTTTGGCTTAATTTAAAGGCTTTTTTATAAAATTTAAAAAATTATTTTCTAAAACGTATTATTTTAATTTCTTTCCTAAATGTAGGATATCTAAGTAATAATAGAAAAATGCTGGCTAAACTTGCTCCAACGCCTCCGTAAGCTATTAGCGCTCTATATGTTGTATCAAACGACCAATCGGGATTATTATAAGTCCATATAATTGCCTCTGGAAAAATTTCTCCTGAGCAGAATAGTTCAAAAAATAATCCCGTTAATCCAACTAAAGTACCGAAAATTATTGGAATAATTTTTTTATTCCCCGGAACAAGCGAAGTCAATAATACACCAATACTAAAATATCCCCAAGGCTGAATTAAAATAGGATTTATAGCAATCATAATAATTGAGATTATTATAACGATTAATGCAGGAATCAATTGTTTGAAATTATTGATAAATTTAATGCCTTTATCATATTCTTCAATTAATTCATCAATTTCCTCATCAAAAATCGATTCAATAATTTGCATCAGCCACATTGCCGAAAAGAAATATGATGCAACAATCTCGATTGGCACGCCGCCCTCCGTAATTCCCTTAAGTAGCCAGTAAAAAGTAATAATGTCTTGCCTATATATGAAAACTTTATTGCCCGTTCCCCAAAAATCCGTTATAAATCCGAATATTCCAGCAACAAGCATCATTATTATACCCGCATATATATGTCTTGCCAAAAATAATGTAATAATTGTAAAACAAATTATCACCACAATTATAAAGGCAATCAGGTTTGGCTTACCTCCAATAACGCAAAAATAAAATGATGCGATCATTACAGTCAGAAAAGCGAAAGTTATTAGAAAATTAATCAAATACGTTCGATTTTTCCATTTTAATACGGTTTTCTTTAATTGCTCCATTATATTATCGCCTAAAATTTCAATAAATTTAATTTATTATATAATTGCAAAAATTTTTCACTTAATAAAAAATCTCTTAAATAAATTTATAATTAATAATACGCAATTTAGTAAAAATTGAATAAACAATAATGTATATGAAAATGACGGGACAAAATAAAAATCGTGAAAATCGTATATCCAAGGATGAATATTTTATGCAAATCGCTGAAGTTGTGGCAAAACGCTCTACGTGTATTAAAAGACATGTAGGGGCAGTTCTTGTCAAGGATAGTCATATTATTTCTACGGGATACAATGGAGCTCCCGCGGGATTAAAGCATTGTACACCTGAAATATGCGTCAGAAAAAATCTCAAAAGTGGAGAAAAGCCGGAACTCTGCAGAGGTGTACATGCGGAAATTAACTGCATAATTCAAGCAGCTATCCACGGAACTTCAATTCAAGGAAATACCACCTTGTATTCAACGACATTTCCGTGTATGAGCTGCCTAAAATTGATAATAAATGCGGGAATTAAAAGACTCGTCTATAAAGAAGGTTATAATATGGAAAATGAAGTAAAAAAAAGTTTATTAAAAGAATCTAATTTAATTGTGGAGCAATTATTTTAAATTCAATTTGACTCATGATAAATTTTTTATCGAAGTATTTTTATCTCCGATAAATTTATTTTGAAAATCAGTATTATAAAAGACCATTTGCCCAACCTTTTCCAAAAATTTGGTTCATATTTTTTCGTAGTTTTGAAATTTTTTCAATATATTTTTTCGGAATAAAATTTGCAAGATCTTCATATAATTTTGATAAGATAAAAAGTAAATCAAGATCAATATTTCTAATCTTTGCATATCTCATAGAAAAACTAAAATTGAACTCTCCTGTTTGAATCATCTTTATTAATATACTCTTTAATTCCTCTAATGGATAATTTAAATGTTTTCTTGTGATATAATAATACAAATCAAGGATACATCTCTCTGAAATGACTGTCTTTACTTCATTTATTTGTAATATTCCATATAAATTCTTTCTTTTAAATAAAAATATCGGGACTTCTTTTCTGTAGGGTATTTCTTCAAAATCTTTTGATTCTGGATTAATAATTGATTCAATATTATTTTCAAATAATCTTTCTTTAATAGATTTTAATTCAAACATTTCTGCTGCTTCAATAAAGATATAATTTTTAATTGGAATATTATGGAAAAATTTTTTAAGATTAAAAATACTCCAGATTATAAATTCTAAATATGGTGAATTTTCCTTTATAATGTTATTTATTTCTTTTATTTTCGGATCTATCTCTGGTTTAAGCTTTGATTTTTGTAAAGGTAAGTATAATCCCTTTCCAATTCTGGTTATAAATCCATCTCTTTCAAGTCTGCTTAAATAATTTGTTGCTGTAATTCTTTTTATATTAAATTTATTGGTTAAATTATTGATTGTAATTATATTTACAGAATTTAATATACCTTCTTTAATTTTTTCAGGAATAGTATTTGACATTTATTAATTCCCCAATATAATTTTGTAATAAAATAATATTTTTTTACATTTTTATATTTTTACATAAAATCTCTTAATTATATAAGATTTTTAGAGAATTAAGATTAAATTTATATTTTTTGTATGGAGTTAAATCAAAAATGTTTTTCTGATTTTTATACAATTAATTTTGCACATCTTGCATATATTTCCATTATATATTAATGAACTAAAAGCCAGCGAGATTTCTTGCGGGCAATTCTATTGTCTTTCGGAATTTTCATATTATATTTCTCTATGAAATTTAGTTCAACAAAATTGGAAAGCTAAGTTTAATTAATACGAGGCTTTTATTACATAAAATTATGATCATAATGCTTTATTTTTAAGAAATATAACTTAATATTATTTCTGTGCCTATTTATTATTCTTGTTTTGTAGAAGCTTTTAACATTCAAATGGAATTCCTAAAATTTATCAATTACAGACCATAATTAATAATTTTTATATAATAGAATTTTTGAAAAATAATTTTACAAATCTGTTTTTCCAATATTTTGTAAACCAATTTTCTCAATATAATTAATAGAGTTATAGAAAATGTATAAAACAATTAAATAAATTAATAAAAAGTAAGAAAAATAAAAATCTTGGAAATTAAGATTTCCTCTATTAATCCTTTTTTCTTAAGAAATATTTTCTTATTTCTTCTGCTGGTATTATAATGAAAGAACTTAATAATATAATTATCCAATAATACCATTTGTCAAGAGGTACAGAATGGAATGCAATTCCTAAAGGTGTGTATAGAATTATTAAATGGAGTGAAAAAGAAAGCCCTGTTGCCCAGAATAAATGTTTATTTGGAAAAGTCCACATTGAATTTGTCTCTGAAGTACAACTAAAAACAAAAAATAATTCAAAGAAAACAACATTAGTAAAAATAATTGTCTGAGATATGGCAATAGAATATTCTTTTCCCGAATACTCTTTCCCGAATAATATTGTTCCTTCAATTAGACGTGAATCAAACCAAAATGAATTTGGATTACTCCACATTGGTATTAATATTGTCCAGAGAACAATATATAGGATAATACTAGAAATCGCTGCAATACTCGCTGTTAAAATAAGCGATTTTTTTATATCAGAAATAAGATTAAAATCTTTTCTAGGAGGTTTCTTCATTAAATTTGGTTCTGCCGGAGTGAAACCTAATACCATGGCAGGGATTCCATCTGTAGCAATATTTAACCATAAAATTTGGATTGGTTCAAGCGGTTGTGCAAGAAATATGTTAACAAATGATTTTATAAGAATCCATGCAACAAATATTAAAAAAATTTCACTAAAATTAACACTAAGCATATACCTAAAAAAACCCTTAGTTATATTAAAAATACCTCGTCCTTCTTCTATAGCACTGACAATAGTAGCATAATTATCGTCTAAAAGAATGAGGTCTGCCGCTTCTTGAGTCACTTCTGTTCCTTTTAATCCCATGGCTACGCCTACATTAGCCCCTTTAACAGCTGGAGCATCATTTACACCATCTCCCGTCATGCATACAATATTACCATCAGCTTTCAATATATTCAATATACGCAATTTATGTTCTGAAGTAACTCTTGCAAATACATTTACGGATTTTATTTGCTCATAAAGATCATCATCACTCATTTCTTCTAATTCTACACCAGTAATTGCCTCTTCATTTTCAGTTAAGCCTATTGCTTTTGCTATTGCTATTGCAGTGATTTTATGATCTCCGGTGATCATAATCGTTCTGATTCCTGCATCTTTAGCCTCCTTTATTGCATAGCGTACCTCATCCCTCGGAGGATCAATTATACCCGCCAAACCAATATAGCAAAAATCTTTCTCTACAGTATTGATATCATAATTATCATCTAATTCTTTATAAGCAATTCCTAAAACTCTTAACGCACTTCTGGCAAAATCCTCGTTTTGCTTTAATATTGCGTCCCTCATATCGTCTATAGGTTTTTGCTCACCGTTAATTAAAATCTTGGATGCATTTTTCATTAATACATCAGGAGCTCCTTTAATAAAAGCAATCATCTTTCCTTCACGTTTTCCTATAACCGTCATCATTTTTCTGTCGGAATTAAACGGTATCTCATCCAATTTCTCAAATTCATAATCCAGCTTTGCTTTTAAAGCTAGTACCTTCAAGGAAATCTCAGTCGGGTCTCCTACTACAGAAACTTCTCCTTTAGACTCATCTAAAATATTAACAATTGAATTATTGCAAAAGAGGCATGTTTCCAAAAACCGTTTCAGGCTTGGAGTTATTTTCACTTCATTTCCGTTTTCGAGAATTCTTCCGATAATGTTATAGCCAACGCCTTCCACTTCTAATATTTTATTATCAACAAATATTTTAACAACTGTCATCTCGTTTTTTGTTAAAGTTCCCGTTTTATCAGAACAAATAACATTTACCCTTCCTAAAGTTTCAACGACATTAAGAGTTTTAACTAAAGCATTCCTTTTAGCTATTTTTTTCATTCCAATACTCATAACAACAGTAATAACAATAACTAAACCTTCAGGCACAGCTGAAACTGCTAAACTAATTGAGATATTTAAAATATTAATTATTTCAATTCCAACATCAATATCCGAACTTGGAGGAAATAAAATTAATTGAATTAATTCAACAATAAATAAAGCAAAACAAACAATTACTATTATGATCCCCAATTTTTTACCAAAACGATCGACATCTTGCTGGAAAGGACTTGGCTCTACTTCAATCTGTATTTTTTCAGCAATTTTTCCAAATTCAGTATTCATTCCTGTTGAAATTACAATTGCCTCTCCATGACCACGTGTAATAATCGTATTACTATACAAGATATTTTTTCTATCAGCTAACATGCTCTTCTTTTTGATAATATTTGAAATTTTATGAACCGGTCTAGATTCTCCTGTAAGAAGGGATTCATCAACACTTAAAGAAAATCCTTTAATCAATCTAGCATCTGCAGGAACTTTATCACCTTCATCTAATAAAATTATATCACCAGGGACAACATCTTCAACATCGATTTCTTTTATAATACCATTCCGTTTAACTTTTGCTGAATGTGGTGCCATTCTTTTTAAACTCTCTAAGACCTTCTCTGCATTATACTCTTGATAGAATCCCAATATGGCATTAATTATCAAAATAATAAAAATGACAATCGAATCAATAAATTCTTCAGGAGGTTTTCCAGTATATAATTTATAAAAACCAATTCCAAGTGTAATTATTATTGCAAAAAAAAGTAGATACACTAAGAAATTTTTAAACTGTTTTAAAAATATTTGAAAAGGAGATAATTTCTTATGCTCAATTAGTTGATTCTTCCCATATTTTTCAAGACGTCTTTGTGCTTCTAATTCCGAAAGACCATTATCAATTGAAGTTTGCAATATTTCCGCAACTTCATCAATTTCCAATGAGTGAGCATTTAAACTCTTCTCTAAATTAAGTTCTCTTAAGTCATTTTTAATTATCATGCCAACAATCTTAAGCCCTCTATTGTATTTTATAATATTTCTTATAAAATATTATATTTTTTGTAATTTTCCTTATCATCAATTAGAAAAGTTAGAAGATTTTATATTTTTATAATCTATATATCATACTCTAATGCATTTACTAAGCGAGATTTTATATCTTCTTTAAAAATATTTTTGATTCTTTTATTACTAATCTATTAAAAAAATATTACTAACAACAAGAAAAGAAAAAAATAAAGAATTATAATTTTTAAATCTCTAATTTTTCTATTTTTACTTCAATTTCATTTTTAATTCCGATTGTTTTTCCAAATCTTAAGATAAAATTTTTTCTACTTTCAAAAGTTTTATCCAAAAGAATGAAAGCAGGTAATATCCAAAGGGAGAGAAGTATAGGTAGCGGAATAAAAATTAAAGGAATTGAAAAATGAATTTTACTCCCATAATTTTGAACAATTTGGCCAAAAAAAGTATATAATCCGATTAATGCGCCTATTCCGGCATATCCTTTTAAAAAAGTTAGGTACCAGCCTCCAGCACTTTTAACCTCAATAGGTATCCCTCTATTTATTGCTTTTTTCTTATTTGCCGTTATAATACCTGAATCGATAATAAACCATGCAGCAGAAAATAGTGCTGTAGTTATACTAATAGAGAATGTGCATAGAATGAAAAATAGTAATATAATACCATTTGTTTCTTTATAAAAATCACTTAATAAAGGATTACTCATAAATTCAGGACGAAAAATTAAACTTAGACTAATACTCGTTGACATTAAGGCGGGAAAAATTCCTTTAAATACACCTGTAAACTTTTTAGGAGTTGGACTATCTTGTATTCCAAACAATAAATTTCTTCCAATAATTTTTTTATATATTAATAATAACAATGGTGCTAAAATATATCCAAATAAGATTCCGATAATTCCCATAATCGGAAATAATAAAACAATTAAAACAAGAGGAATCTTGCTGGCTGAAGCAATTACAGAAGTAATTAATAATATAAAAGACATTATCGATAGAAAGATTTGTTTTATATATTTCATTAAAACGCCCCGTTATTATATATGTTTAATTAGGTTTAATTTAATTTTTTGTAAAATTTTAAATGTATAGCTAAAAGAATTCGCAATATTATATTAATCTATGTTAAATTTTCAACCTTTTTATTTAATTTAAATAGATTTTATATGGATAAATAAAAGTGTAAGCCATAGTAGCCGAATTTTATGAGAAAAGCGGACAATATTAAAATTTTACTATGATTGGAATAATATAAAATCTTTTATTTACGGAATCTTTCAGTATTTTTA
>CAZVTX010000169.1:0-7989 GCA_964629395.1 uncultured archaeon | reverse complement strand
ATATGGTCGACATATTTCGCTATATCTAATCTTTATTTATTAGATTCCTTAAAGGATTTCCTTGCTTCAAAAGGAGAAGATAATGTTAAAAGAGAAATTATGAGATTTATTTGGGAGCATAAGAAAGATCAAGGATTTTTACACTGTTTAGATAAAGATTGTGAAATAGAGAAAAAAGTTACACCTGCGAGAACGATTTATTATGTAATTGAATTACTTGTTTTAATGGATACAGATGTGCGGGCATTAAAAATAAATTTTTTACCTTATTTAACCGAAAGGAAAAAAGATTCTTCTTTAATATATAAACTTTTATGTTTAAAATATTTGGATGCGGATTCAGAAGTTAAAGAAAAGGAAATAGAATACCTTCATCAATTCCAGCAAAAAGATGGCGGCTTTAATTTTAAATCTGATAAAAAGAAAGGAGCCATAGGCACAACCTTTTGGTTCATAAATGTTTTACAAAACTATGCTTGGTTAGTAGACTATAATCCTGCAGCAATTCATTCTTTTATAAATACTAATCTCAATGAATTGCTAAATACTATTGAAAATAATAAAAACCTTCTTTTAATGATAAAGATTACACAATTAATTGTTTCTTTGGGGTTAATATGGGATAAGTTTATCGAAGAAATAGAGCGAATTGTATTTAGAAAATTAGATAAAGAAAAATATATAAGTGTAGAAGAACTCCAAAATACTTTTGGTTTGAGAAAATCTATTGAAGAGGTCATTTCATATATTAATTTAAATTATACATTTAATCTAAAGATTCTAGATAATAATATTGAATTTAAACACTATTTAAGGAGTATTTCTACAGAAAAAGCCAGAGTTTTAGAATTATTTTATAAAGAATTAGAGGAAAAATCCGTAGTTTCATTAAAAGGTTTGCTTAAACAATATAAAAAGCGTTATGGGGCATATTCAATTAAAATCAAGGATATCTTACCAAATTTAAGTCAATTACTTGAACGTCATATAATTATTGGCAAAATTGACAAAAAGAAATTTATTCTCCAATCGCTACCTAAGAAAATTATTATTTCGGATACGGAAATTAATTCCGAAAGATTATTTGAAGAAAAAGAGAAACTTAAGGATATTAAAAATGATATTTACAATATGACTTTATCATTGCAAAATACATCCCAAAAAATAAAAGAAGAAATAGAGAGTTATTTGATTCTCGATGAAATAGATTATGCGAAAGAAAGATTAAAATATATTTTAAAAAATGCTTTAATGGATGCTGATTTTTTAAATGAAAATATAGAAAATTCATTTAATCAAGATTTATATTATATTAATCTACAAGCTGCCTTAGGAAATGAAATTACCCAATGGAAAAAGATCTATTCAGTTTTGAGAAATAAACTTAAAGAGGTAGATTTATATCTAAAAGAAAAAATCTCTGAAAAGGAAGAATTAATTAATACAAGTAAAATTTTAGATAAATTAAATGAAAAAATTTACAAATTCAGTGCAGGTATCAATAAGCAACTTGATAATTTTAGAAATTATTTAAGGGAATCTCTCGAAGCGGGATATTCCAATGAAAAATTAGAACTTATAATTAAGGAATTTGAAAAGATAAATAATAATGTTAATGAATTTGATAAAAAGTTTTATCATATCTCTCAAGGCATTACGTTAAAAGAAGAAATAGTTGTAAGAAAACATAAAGAGGTTATTAATCACTGGATTAGCATTAAAAATGAGTTAAACCAAATATTTGACTACTATTTAGAAGGATTCTCATTTTTTAATAATAGTAAAAAAAAGCTCGATCTATTAAGAGAAGAAATTAATAGCAATTTAGAATCTATCCAAAAAGAAACGCAAAATATAATCCGCAAGGGTGAATTTCAAGAAGCATTTAATTATGTGCAAAAAGAAGCTGATATTTTATTAAATGAAATGCGCAATAAAATAAATAACCTTCAAGAAGAGGTAAAAGACGCAATAAAGCATAAGCAGAAGCTTTTTCTTTTATACAGAGTATTACAAGATGAGTTAGAAGCTTTAGAAGAATCAACTATTAGTCTAATTGCAGAACAAGTTCAAGAGTTAAAAGAAAAGGTCATAAAAGAGCGGAATCGTGCACAAATGAAGGATTTTGATAATTTTGTTGCTACTCAAATACCAATTTTTAAAGAAAAATTAGAAAAACTTCAAAATGAATTAAATAATATTAAAAATCTAAATTTAGACATTTTAAATAAGAAATTTAATGAAATTAATGATTCTTTTAAAGAAGCGAATAAAGAATTTCAAAAGAAATTAACGGAATGTAAAAATATTATTAATAATTTTGATACCAAATCAAATGTAACGATTATTCAATGGAATAACTTTAAAGAAGGATTTAAAAAAGATCTTCAAGAAATTAAAGATGAGTATATTAACCGAATAATTACCGAAAAAATAGAACAATTAACTAAAGAGAAAAAGACTAATAACGTAAAAATCATTGAATTGAAAAAGGAATTGAATTTAAAATGTAATATTATTTTAAATCGTGTAAAGGATTTAATCGAAATCTCAAAATTAAACGCTCAAGTTTATGAAGATAAAAAATGTATCTTGGTTTTTACGGAACATTATTATAAAAACAAAGAATTGAGACATTTTCTTGATAACAACATAATAAAAGGAGTAAATGAGTTATTAAGTAAAATACTTGGATTATTCGATTCCAGTATTAAAAATCGAACTTTAAGCGTAAATACCCTTCAATTAAAAAATAGAATCGCAGACCTAATTGATTTCGAGAAAGAAGTTAGAAGTTTATTTAATAATAAAATAAAAGAACTGGAAATTGACCCGGAGAGAGAAGAAATTTTAGATACAAAAGAGTATTTTGAGACTTTCATTAAAAATACGAAAGAAGCTCTTGAACATATTCGCGAAATGTTAAATCTATTTACTTTTCTGCAAAATTTCATTGTCCAAGAATATAATAATCTCCGTATAGAATTAATGAAAATAACTTCAAGAGCTCTTGAAGATATCGAAAAAGCAAAATCGTATTCAAAAATTAAAGAAAAATTAGAAATAAATAAAGCAAAGTTTAATAATAATTTTAAAGAAATTCAAGCTAAAATTGAGACCAAAATCAGAGAATCACTCGGTAAGAATAAAGAAACGGCAAAATTAAACCCTGAAATAAAAGAATATGCCGTAAAAATAAAAAATGAATTCATTAAAGAATATGAAAGTAAAATGAGAAAAATTGAAAATGAATTAACAATCTTGAAAAGTGAGGGTTATAGAAGTGAGCTTCTGAATTTTATAGGGAATAAAAAGATTCATTTAAGTCAATTATTAGGAACCATCCAAAAAAGAGTGGAAGATGATATTGAAATTAAAGAATTTAAAAAAGCTTATGTAATGGTAAATAAAAGAAGTAAAAATATCGAAAAAGAGATTAAAGACGTAAAAAGGGAGATCGAAAACCTTGTTAAAAAATATTCCAAAGAAACATCAGATTTTATAACTAAAAATAAATATATCTTAGAAGATTTTGAAGGATTCCTAAATGAGTATTCTATGATTTTTATCGAAAAGGTTAAAATGCTTGAAAGAATGATACTCAAGGGTTATATTACCATGGCAATTAAAGCTGTTGCAAACCAATATTTAACGATAAGTTTTTTATCGAATGAGTTAGGCATCAAAAAGCAAAATATTCAGGAACATTTAATATTTTTAATAAGTGCAGGACAATTACCAGGAAAATATGATCCTCGCTTAGGTCTATATTATGAAAATCCGGATATTTTAAAGGACTTAGATGAGGAAGAATTGCAGGTAATAAAGAAAATGAATTTTAAACTCTATGTTTTCTTAAATAGAATGAAAAATTTTACGAGTCAGTATTATAGTATAATAGCATTTTTCGCATCATTGTTAACGATTTCATATTATATTTTTGTGTTAAGTGGCGGAAATCCCGCAGCAATTTTAATTCCAATCGGTGTTTTAATAATAATGATCGCATATTTTACGTTAAAGAAAAAGAAAGAAGAAAAAATTTGAAAAAAAATAATATAAAAGCCATTTTTTATTAATTAATAATTATCAACAAGTTTAAGGAATCATTTATGGTCAATCAAATAATAATTAATGCTGTAAACTTAACGAAACGATTCGGAACGCTTTTAGCTGTAGATAATGTTTCATTTAAGATAAATAAGGGAGAGATAGTTGGGCTTTTAGGTCCCAATGGAGCCGGTAAAACAACTACTATTCGCTTGCTAACCGGAGTTTTTAAATTAGAAAAAAATTCAAAAATAGAAATCTTCGGAGAAAACATTAGCAAGCATCCAACCAAATATAAAAGATATTTCGGAATCGTTCCTGAAGTTAGCAATGCATATTCAGATTATAACGTTATCCAAAATATTAGATTCTCCGGTCGGATTTACGGAATTCCTAAAAATGAAATCGAGAAGCGTTCTAAACGACTATTAAAACAATTTAATTTAGAAAATAAAAAATATTCTAAAACGAAAACACTTTCTAAAGGATTAAAACAACGTCTAAATTTTTGTTTAGCCTTACTTCATGAACCGCCTATTTTAATTCTCGATGAACCAACAAGCGGTTTGGACCCTATTAGTGCCAAGATTCTTAGAGAAACCATTCTAAGTCTGAAAAATGAAGGAAAAACAATCCTAATGGCGACGCATAATTTAAAAGAGGCTCAAACAATTTGCGATAGAGTTTTAATTTTAAATAAGGGAAAAATAATCGCAGATGAGAATCCCGATACACTACGTAAAGATTTCAAGGAATTGATGCTTATAATGTTTAAATTTAGAGATAGGCTCTCTGAGAATCAACAAAAAGAATTAATTGATATCTTAAATGTTAACTATAATCAAATCGGTTTTTATGAATTATCAACAAATAAGCCTCTGGAAGATATTGCCATTTTAAATGAATTTGTTAAAAAATATAATCTCGATTTATTGGATTTCAAAGTAAAAGAAACATCATTGGAGGAAGTTTTTATAGAATTAATAAATAAAGATTCATTAAAAAATAGAGGTAAAATTTAAATGGAAAAAAATTCGGCAACAATTATTTGGACATTATGTAAGAAAAATATCTATTTATACATCAGAAAAGGACCCGTTATAATTTTTGGGCTGCTATTTCCGCTTTTCCTAACAATTTCATGGGTTTTAGGACGGGATATAACGTATACTCAAATCTTTATAGGAATAATTTCCATGACATCCTTTTTTACGGCAACGGCGATAAGCCCTGTCATTTTACCTATTGAGACCCGTGAAAAATCTTTAGAACGCATTTTAACGTATCCAATTTCGATAAATGAGCTTCTTTTTAGTATTTTGCTTGCGTCATCTCTTTATTCTTTTATTATTAGTCTAATTATCGCATTAATATTCTCGTTATTTATATCAATTTCGATTTTATCCATGCTTATTGTAATTATTGGACTTATATTAATGGCAATTTTAGGTTCCTTATTAGGACTATTAGTATCTGCTAATCCCTCTGATATGACATCGGATATAATGCTAATAATGAATTTAATAAAATTTCCTTTACTATTTATTAGCGGAATTTTTATTCCTCTAAATATCCTTCCGATTTATGGGGTATTTTTATCATTCTTATCGCCATTAACATTTTTAGTAGATTTATTAAGGTATTGCGTTGACGGGAATAACTTTTTCGCATCTCAATTTGATATCTTAATGCTTCTAATATGGATTATGATATTATTTATATTAGTTCAATATCTTCATCGAAAAACAATGCCAATGAGATTATCCGAAACAGGCAAAAAAATGATGATGGGAAAAAAAGCTATTGGATAATTATTCTTAATTTTTTCTTTTTTCTTTTTTAGAACTTTCCGAAATAAAATAATTTAATGAAAGATAAATACTAATACAACCATAACAAAAAAGCCATATTAAAATATAATCCTGATAATTCATATACCAAATAGGCTTTTTAATATCATAATATAATTGTGGTGCATTTGTTTTTACCCAATCGACTCCAAGACACCATAATTGAGAAAAACGTTCTCTTGAATCAATAGTATAGACCATAACGGGAATATTTTTATCGTCAAAATCTAAATATTCTTTATTTGTGTGATGATCTGCAGTATTAATATATTCTGGATACGTCCAGATATCCGTGGCGTTATTTTTTTCTATTAAATTTAGCCATGTTTCTGAACTTGTAGGAATCATTATTTTATGTAAATTATCAATAAGTGCTATTGTTAAATTAAATATTTTCTCAATAAAAACGTCATGATAAGGATGATCTTCAGGAGGATATTTAAAATCAAAATCAAGAATTAAATTATGTTCTCTTGTAAAATTGAGCACTTCTTCGAGAGATGGAATTTTAGCACCCCGATATGATTCCGCCTGTGATTTTGAGATAATCCCCGAAGATATTACACCATATGGATCCATGTCAACAAACCACGAGCCAGCATCCAGTTTGCGCAATTCACTCCATTTAAAAGAATCTGCACGATCATCAGCTCTATCGGGAAATACTTCTTCAACGTTAGTAGTACGCTTAAGCGTATCATCATGCATAATAAAAGGAACCCCATCTTTACTAATAGCAATATCTATTTCCCAGCCTGCAATTCCATAATCTAAAGCTGCAGAGACGGCTTCGATGGTATTTTCAGGCCCTAACTGAGCGCCACCACGATGTGCAATTATTTCGGGTTTTTCGGGAAGTTTACCGAGAATAACATTTGCGGGAATAAATATAAGCGGGAAAACTATTGAAAATATAAAATAGAGCGTTATTATAATTAATATGACGATCGATTTTTCCTCTGCTGGCATTATACGATTGGTAAATAATGTTTTTATGATTTTTCTCCTTTTAGCAAATAAATTTAGCAAAAAGGCAGCGCTACCTAAAAAAAGAAAATAAAATGTGATTGTATAAAAATCAAATTGATGAATTAAAGCCCAATAAAAGTCTCCGATGAAATACAAAATGAAAATGAAAAGTAGATCGAAAATAATGAGAACAATTATCGGGATAACCTTGTTTATAATATGCAGAGCTAATTCATTTCCTTTTTTAAACAATAAATATGATTTGATAAACAAATATAAAACATAAAGAAAATAACTACAAGAAATTAGAAAAATGATTAAAGCAATATTTATTTTAAAATTTAACCAATAAGAAACGTAATAATTCATCTCGTTCCAATAACTTTCAATTAAAATTATAGAAAGAAGGAAAAAGAATATATTGATTATTGCAAATAAATAGAAGAAAAACCATCTTTTGCCCTGGAAATTTTTCAAATTTTCAAAAGGCATAATATTTAAAGATAATAAAATTACTCTAATAAGCTTAATTCTGAAAGTAAGATTTTTAATTTTCCTAATAATTCTTGGGCTTTCTCTGTATTGCCTTTAATTTTATAAAAGAGAGCATAATCTCGAATATCATAAAGAGTTTCGATATTTAAATCCAGAGCATTTTTATAAGCCCTAAATGCTTTATTCATCTTACCTTCTTCTAGATATAAATGGCCTAAATTTTTCCAGGTATTTTTATCAGAAGGTTCCAATTCTAAAACCCGTTTATAAGCCATTTTTGCTCTTTTAACCTTACCTCTCATGAAACAGATTAATCCGTATCTTCGTAAAATAGTAGGATTTGTTATTGATTCGAGTGATTCTTTAATATTATCTCCTTTTATTAGTAATTTTTTAACTTCTTCCCTAATTGTTTTTGTATAACAATTACAACATAGAAATTCCAAATTAGGATTATTCCAGAGTTCTTTTAATCGTTCTTCAGAAAAATCGTAATTAACTTCTTTAAATTCCTCAAAGATCAGAGGTTTTTTACAATTCCAGCAGGTTCTATTCAATTTACTTATTTATTTTATTTTTTTACTTCGTAATTATAATATGGACTGTTTATAAAAAGATTCTATAT
>CAZVTX010000168.1:0-8001 GCA_964629395.1 uncultured archaeon | reverse complement strand
GCTTTTGCGGGATTATCCGATAAACCTCCTCCCGTCTGCATAGAATATAACATCATCAATTCTTCTCGTAGCTTTTGGAGCTTCCTTTCACGTTCTCTTTTATCCATTTTTCTAATTTGGTCTGCCGTTAGCGTTTTTCCCATTTATAAATCCTCCTCCTTATTTATTTCGGGTTCTAATGATATTTCTTTTACATCTTCATCCTCTACTTCTTCAAAAATCTCTTCTTCTTCAACTTCTAATTCACCTTCTTTCATGCCTTTTTCAATAATTTCTTCTGCTTTTGTTTTTGCTTTTTGAGCTTCTTTTTGTTTTTGTAATTGTTCTAATTCATCATAATGTACTTTAATTCCATCACCCATTCGGTAATCAGGTTTCATTATTTTTACTACAACGCCCATTACACCTGTTTTCAAGATACACTGAGCAACACCTTTTTGGACGGCTTCTTGAGCAGTTTGACCGCTTTTTTTCATTGTTCCTGCCCTAAATATTTGAGTTCTTGCTCTCTGTGAAGTTACTTTACCCGAAATTCTAATTTCAACACCTCTAGCACCAGCGTCCATTACTTTTCTAAGGATATAATAACCCGCCCTACGATAATGTCTGCCACGATCTAATGAATATGCTAATCTTTCTGCCATTATCTGTGCATCTAAATCCGGATTCTCAACTTCCTCAACTTCAATTTGGGGCATTTCCAGACCAAATCTTTGCTCTAATACATCGGTAATTTCTTGAATTCTTTTACCCCCTTTTCCTATAACTAAACCAGGTCTACTGGTCTTTAATGTAATTCTTACACCCAAAGGTGTTTTTTGTATTTCTACTCCCGCAAATCCTGCCCTTAATAATTCTGACCGAAGATATTCATTTATCTGCATCAGTTTGATGCCTGCTTCAATGAAATGTTTTGCTAACGGACTCATATTTTTCAACAATATTTTTTTTAACTTGGAAATTCATAAATTACAATTTCAACATGACATAAATGTTTAAATTTGGGAGTTGATCTCCCTCTTGCTCTTGGTTGGTATCTTTTAATAATTCTACCTTTATGAGCTGCTGCATGGATAATTCTACATTGTTCTACATCTAAACCTTTATACTCTGCATTAGATTCTACAGCGGATAAAATTTCATAAATTCTAGCAGCAGCTTTCTGGGGATATCTTCCAGCATACCATTTAAATTGTTTTAAATCTTTTTTATGAGCAACCTTTTTCTTATATCTCCTAAATGGAACTGATTGCTCTAATTTAATAACTTTTTCTAAAAATGTTTTTGCTTGGTCTACTTTCATACCTTTCAATACAGCACATATTTCTCTGGCATGTTTCGGTTTAATTCTTAAATCTCTTCCCGAAGCTTTAGCCAATCTATCTACATCATAATTGGCTTCCTGGAAAGAATAACCCCAGTTCGGAATTTTCCATCATCTCTCAGTAATTATTATTATAATTTACTTTAAGGGTACATATTTAGAACTTCTGGTGGCACCTATACCCGGTGAACCATGTTGAACTCGTTTCCTTGTTAATGCAAATTCTCCTAAATAATGGCCAATCATCTCGGGTTTAATCTCCACAACTTCAAATGTTTTACCATTATGTACACCGATTTTTAAGCCAACCATTTCCGGAAATACAATGAAATCTCTTACATGGGTTCGCGTTATAATATCTTTGCCTCTTTTTTTAGCACGATAAGCCCTTCTTAAACGTTCCCATAATTTCTTTTGCCTTGGAGGTAATCCTCTCTTTAATGACCGTCTTGCCCTTGCAGTTAATAATTGAATAAATTGATCTAAACTCATTTTCTTAAGTTCATCTAATGTATAACCTCTATATTTAAACCTTAGACGATCTAACTCTGCCTCTGCATCAAATTCTTCAGATTCTTCGGTATCTTTTTTTAGTTCTTCTTTTGATTCTTCATCTTTTTTTCCGATTTCGGAATTTTCAGGCTCATTTTCTCCTTGTTCATCTTCAGGCGCCATTTTTCCATCAGTTCATTTATTCTGTTTTTATATTAGTACCTTTATTTACATTTTTTTTAATATTGTAAATAGTAAAAGTAATAGAAATAATATTAATTTTATTATAGAGATTTGATAAAAAGCATAAAACTTAAATATTGTTTTGGAGCATTCTCAAATTTTATCGTAAGCCTTTTTTTAAGAAAATTAAGAATAATTATTGGGATTAAAAACGCGAATAATATCATCCTCATCGAACTTTCCTCTCCATCTCTCTCTAATTGCAACGAATTTTTCTTTATTTGGATTTATTATTGAATGATAATAACCTATAGGTATTTCAAATTTTGTCCCATCTTTTACAAAATAATATACTTCATTTCCATTGATAATTATCGGATTACCGCATAAAATCTCCCAAAATTCAGTTCGATATTTATGTACTTGTATAGAAATTCCGAATTCAGGTTTAATAAAGATTAAATTATAATCTTTATAAGTAAATTTAAAGCTATACCATTTTGGAAGCGTATCTATATAATCTTGAGGAATATTAAACTTTTCTGTAAATATTTCTGCAGTAAGGGTTTTCTTCTCAGCATTTTCAAACTTATATGGGTTATAAATTATTTGATGATTAGCAATATCCTTTGAATATGAAATTTCAAGTAAGGTCTTTCCATTATTTATTACCATATAAAAATCGTTTGCTGCAATTTTTAAGTCATTTTCAGAATTAATTTCAGTTAAAAATGAGCATCCATTAATGAGAAAAACATCTTTAAATTTATTTTTCGGAATTTTGATGATTAAATCTTCATCATCATTTTTCCGCAAAAAAGTACCTCGTCCAGACGATAAAATTTCTTTAAATTGATTTCTCAACCAAACTCACCTAATTTAATTAAATTGTCTGAATCGTTCTTCTATTTCTTCCTTATAAGGCATAGAAGCTTGGGCTCCTTTTCGTGTAACAGCAATAGATGCTGCAGCAACAGCATATTTCACGGCGTTTTCAAGCGATTCGCCTTGACATAGCTTACTTGCAAGGACGCCGTTAAAACAATCACCTGCCCCAACTGTATCTACAGCTTTAACTTTAAATGCAGGAATCTCAGAAATAGAATCCTTTTCAGAATTATAGATTACACACCCTTTATTTCCTAATGTTGTAATTATCCATTTAATCCCTAAAGATGCAATATCTTTCGAGATTTTAATAATTTTTTGCATATCTTGAGAATTATCATCTTTAAATCCAAACAATCTATGTAGCTCGTAAAGCTCTCCTTCATTAGGAATGAGAATATCTATTTTTTTCATTAAAGATTTAGGAATTGGTTTTAAAGGAGCAGGGTTTAGAATTTTTATTACTTTTCCTTCAGAAGCTATGTTGAATATTTCTATAATTGTTTCAGTAGGGATCTCCATTTGAACCACTATAACTGTAGCATTAACTATAATTTCATGACAAGCACGTATATTATCAACACTTAATTTGGCATTAGCTCCAGGAGCAACACTTATCATATTTTCACCTTGTTTATCGATCATTATAAATGCAACGCCGCTTGCCTCATCGGGATCGAGAAATATATGTGAAACATCTATTCCTTCGTCAGAAAGCTGATTAAGCATTTGATTCCCAAAAGAATCTCTTCCTACTTTTCCGATAAAAATGGTCTTAGCACCAGCTCTTACTGAAGCGACAGCTTGATTGGCACCCTTACCACCTAAAAATTGTTTGAAAATACCTCCAGTAACCGTTTCTCCTTTTCGGGGGAGTCGTTCGGAATAAATATTTAGATCCATATTGCTTGAACCGATAATTAAAACATATCTTTCTGAATCTTTGAGCATCATCGTCCATATAAATATAAGAATTTAAATTAAATTATAAGAACTTTAATAATAATTTCGATTTATTAATTTTTACTTAAGCATGCTGAATATTAATTGATTTCATAAAAGAATGAGAACTAAAAAAGCTATCGATTGATTTCAATTTTCGTTCTATTCCATAGCCCTCTTTTTACTTTTAGCTCTACTTATGTGAATATTAGGCAGATTAATCTTTAAATTTCATCAGATATAGCTAAAAAATATTATTTATTAAGAAAAATTAGTAATTCAATAATATAATCATAATTTAATCTGATTAAATATATCGGTCAAAATTAATTATTTTTGAACGATAAATTATTATAATTTAAATTACAATTAAAATTGCAAGCCACCTATAGAGCACTTATTTTATTATTCTCTAATTTAATATTATTAAAATTTGCTTAATTAAATCAAAAATTAAGAAAGATTTTAAGAATTAAAAGAAAAAAAATATATTTTTATAAAAAATTTAACTCTCCTCAGAGGATTCTTCGGCAGCTTCTTCAGCAGCAAGTTCTTCTTCTAATTCCTCAAGAGGAACTGGAGCAGGAGTTGTTAACATTGAATAACCAATCCAAATTGCAATGAAGGAAACTAATATAACCACAATCCACATTGGAGCTACAACAAATAATTGCCAATCAAGGTAATCATGCTGTAAAATGTCAGTTAATTGTTTATCCCAGTCCGGGTTGTTTCCAAGAGTATTCATGTATAAATCAACGACAGATCCGAGTGTATATACTATTGCAAGTAAAATGCCGATGATAATTACCAGAAGTCCTATAATTTTATCTTTTGCGATATTCAACACCTTTTATTATTTATTTTTAAATTTTATTTTTAAGAATTTAAGTAAGATTCAATTATAATCAAATAAAAACCATTCTTTTTTTCGCTTTTTATTAATATAAATTATCTCTAAAAATTAAAATTAAGATTTTTAAAACCTTAAAAATTTTTAAATTTATGGGATTACTTTAAAAGAGAAATTCCCAAGCAAGTTAAAATTGCCTTAATTTTATTATAATACAATTTTACATCAAGATCTTCCAGCTGAAATTCTGAAAGTTTAATTTTCTCCTCACTTTCTCGTTTATTATTTAAGAGCCTAAATTTTTCATTATTCATAACTTCTTTTAAGATTTTTGCCTCAATTGCGGTGCGAAGTGATAGTCTTAATTGGTCTTTTTTAGAAAAAATAAGGATTTCTTCCAATTTATTCCAGCCATCCTTTTTAAAATCTAAATTTTCAAGCTCCTGGACGCTCCCTTTCTGTCCTATATATACATAGCCTCCTTTATAATTTTCATAAATAATATAAATGATACCGAAATCCGTGAACTTCTTAAGCATTACTCCCCAATCTAAGATTTTCTTCATAGCTTTTTTATCCCTTCTAATATTTTCTGAAACTGTTATTCGCATATAATTTTCTAAAAATTGTCGAAAAAAGTCTATATTTAGTTTTAATGCTTGACCGTCCCATCCTTTAATTGTAATAAATTGAAGTGCATTATTTGAAAATGGAATAAAAAATTCCACAGTTTCCGGGTCAATTAATTCTTTTTTATTGATCATTAATTATATTTTCCTCACTTCATTTTTTAAAATTTTTATTCTTCTATTTTATAACCTTTTCCTTGCCATGCTTTTAGCATTACGGGATTACGTTTAAGAAATTCATTGACTATATCTTTAGGCATTCTATTAAAAGGGCAAGAGAAATTAAAGCAATAAGGACAATGGTATTTTCCAATTACTATAATAAATAAAATAAAACCTGTTATAGGAAGCATCCCCCAGATCCAATAAGAATTCATAAATAAGAAAAATGCAGGAAGATTCATTATTGAGAAAAATAAGATGAATCCAATTATTAACTGGACTTTTTCGCTTTTTGACATAGGAACGGGATTATATTTCCAAACTTTTAAGCTCCCATAATTCCCATAACAATGAAGTGTTTTTCCTTTTTCTGCATAAAAAGGACAATGACTGCATAGAATTTTTATTTCCCAGAATTCAAAAAATATAATTGCAAAAATACCTAATGCAATTAAGAAAATAATTAATTCACCAATAAGATTATTAATATATAATCCAATAATTCCTATACCTGTAAAATAAGTAAATGTGAGAAAAAATCTTAATAATTTTTTTAAATCGAAATGACAATCTAATTTTTCCTTTAATGAGCAAGATTCACAGATTTCTTTTCCTTTAAAAATACATAAATTATAGGGATTATTAGATTGATCTTTTTCGTTCATTTTTAACCACTTTTTTTGAAATTTTTTCCTATTTTCCAGGCTTTTCCGATAAATTTCCCTACGCTCCAGTATTTTCTTTGTCCCATAGCATAAATCAGGGGCTTTATTTTTTCAATTGATGGAATTTTATTTTCTAGACAATTCTCTTCGCAAAAAGCATTAGCAACCTCTCCAATGTATAATTGATGTCCTGCTTTAGTATCGAAGCTTTCTACAACTCTACATTCCATTGTAAGTGGTGCCTCTTTTATCATTGGAGCCGTTTTTAAATCACCATAAAAAATTTCGAATATTTCTGATTTATCAATCTCTTTACCTGATTTTATTCCGCAATAATCTAAAGGTTTAATCATTCCTTCAGAGGGGATATTTACACTAAAAGTCTTATTTTCTTCTATTCCTTCATAGGTTTTGTGAGATTGATGAACAGAAATAGCTAAAAGGGGAGGTTTATGTTCAACAGGTGTAATCCATGCGAGTGCCATAAAATTAGGTTTATTATTTATATTTGCCCCTATTAATACTACAGGGAGAGGATATAGGTAAGGATTTGATTTAATTTTAATTTTTGCCACTATTTTCACCAAGAATTTTTCAAATTTCTTTATTTAATATTTATTTTAATAGGATTATATTTATTTTTGCTTAATTATAAAGGCTCTGATTGAACCATCGTCATGGCTGGAAATTAATAGATTTTTCTCACTTATAAATTTTAAGCAATTTACACAAGTTTTTGTGGTAAATTTACCAATTTTGGTTCCGCTAAATGGATTTAAGAGGATAATATCTCCTTTAGTTGTTCCTAAACTTAATATATGTTGAAATTCATTTAAGGATGTTTTAAATATATCAAGGAATTCGATATTTTCATTTGGAAGCTCCCAAATAATTTCTAATTTGTCATTTAGGCATACTAATGTAGATGTGAATTTAAGTTGTTCAATAGGGACAGATATTCCAAAATATTCAAAAGAATATGTGCTTACAAATAATAAATCTTGAAATGTTTTTGTTTTCCAAACATAATTGTCGAATTTCATCGTTTTAATCTCGTCGAAAGAATTTTTATCAATTATATGAAGTTGAGCATCATCACCACCACATATTATTAATGGCTTTTTAGAATCAACTCCTTTTAAATTGAAAGATGTTAAACAACGTACTTTATTCTTAAATCTTTTAAAATGTATTAATTCACCATCTTTACCATTAAAAATTCTCAAGGTTGCGTCATTCCCGCACGCCCATATTTCTTTTTCTTCAAAATTATTTTTCTTCTTCCAAATAAAAGCATCTCCTATTCCATCTTCAAAAATTTGCCCCCATATTAAATTTCCTGTATGTAGATCAAGAATTCTTAAAGTTTTATCAAGTGAATAGGCTAAGATCTCTTTTATTTTATTATTGGTAATATAATCAATTAAAATTCCCCCAATAGAACCTCCAAATCTATGAGCCCATTTTGGCTCTAATTTATATGGTCTTTTTATTTTCAATAGACGTAATAATCCATCAAGTCCCCCTATTATTAATAATGAATCACCCTCATTCACGATTTTAGCATTCCAAATAGCAGCCCCTCTACAGATAAAATCTTCAAACAATAGAGAGCCATCTTCATCTAATATTAATATTTTACCATCTCTATCATAGGCAATGATTTGCTTCTTACCAATATTATTAAAATCTCCAAGTTCGATTCCTAAAATCGGCTCATCCGATTGATATCTCCAACATTCAATTATTCGAAGCATTATTAATAAAAAAAGAAGTTATTTGAATTAATAAATAAAATTATATTTTTTACTTCGTAATAATAATATGGACTGTTTATAAAAAGATTCTATATATATATAAATA
>CAZVTX010000167.1:0-8009 GCA_964629395.1 uncultured archaeon | reverse complement strand
CTCCATCCATATTTGAAAAAAATGAGGCTAACGCATTCAATTCCGCTTAAAGTACTAAAGAAAACAATAAAAAGTGGCATTGAACCTTCAATGTATTGGCTTATTATGTGTTTAAAATATAATAAGAATTTAGAATTATATTTTAAAAAACAAATTGAAAACATAAATAAAATGAAAAATAGCAATACAAAATGGGGTATTTATTATGATCCATATTTAGAAGCTATAATTCCCAATAATAATTAATAAGAGGTATGGAAATATGGTAAAAGTTTTTCTAAAATATAATAAAGTATTCTCAATAATTATCGGAATCGAATTATTGGTTTTCTTACTAATATTTTTATATTCATATGAAGTAATCTGGTTTTATTATGGAATAATTATTATGCTAAGTATATTTTTTTTAAGTTTTAATCAAAAATTATTGAGTGGAGAGCATATCAAAATCAATGAGCATGATAAGCTTGAAGTAGATTTTAAGGGATTCAATATTAAGAGAGATTTTGAGGAGAGTCAACCAATAAATAACCAATTAGAACTAATATTAGATAAGATTAATGATAAAGAAATTATTAATTATGAACAATTAACAATTGAGCTTCAACAAAAAATTGATGATATAAGAAATCAAATACAAAAAACTGAAAATCTTTATGAAACAGAAAAACTAATAAAAGAATTAAGAGTAGATTTAAAAAATCTTTTAAATGAGGATATTAATCCGAAATTTTCAGATATTGCAAATATAATTCAAGAAAATAAAAAAAATATAGAAGAATTAAGAAAAAAACTAGAATTAGAACTTCCGCATGTTCAAATAGAGCAGATTGAACAATTTAAAAATGAAATTTTTGATAAAATCGAAAAAAAATTTATAACCTTGGATATTGATAAAATTACAAAAAATCTTGAAAATATTTTAACAAAAAAAATAAATCATATAGAAAAACAATTGATAACTCATGAGAAATTTATTGATACTGATTCTATATCAGAGGAGAAAAAAGAGCTTATATATATAAAACCGGAAAATAAGAAGTTCGAGCAAGGTATTAAAGTAGAAAAACAATTAATTAAATCAATTCCAAAAGAAGATACTCCAGAAATAAAGCCTATTGAAGTATACCAAGGGTATAATAATTCAATTGAGAATGAAAAAATAATTTTAAATGGAAATAAACAATCCAGACCTATAGAGAGTGAAGCTTCAATTAAATCAGAAGAATTAATTAGTATTAAAGAAACAAAATCCGATAAAATTGAAAAACAAAAACAATTTATATTAGAAAATTATCCAAAAGGAATAAAAATTATTGAAAATAAATTTCTTGTAAATACTGATGAAGCTATTGAACTATGTCAATCCCTTGTAGATAAAAGTAACCGAAATTTAACCGATGAACAAGTAGAGAAGATTATTAATGAGATTACTTATAATGAATTAATGAATCTAAATTCTGATATAATTGAAAAAATACTTTCTGAAGATTTGGAAAAAGAAACTCAAAAAACAATAGAACTTATTGATAGAATAATAGAAATTGTAGAGCTAAATCAATTTGATGATATTATTGAATATAAGGGACATAAATTTAGAATACAAAAAAATATGCATAATAAAGATATTAATGATTTTAAGAAAAACGAGGAAAGATTGAGAAGGTTTTTCGCAAATAGAACATTCATTATAGGTTATAGTATAAAAAATAACGAAAAAAATTATTATATCTATTATAAAGTGTAAGAATTATGAATGGTAATGAAATGAAATATCTTATTCAAAAATATATTTTTATAATTTATTTAATTCTTGTTGTAATAATTTTCTATATACTTTTAATATCAATAGAAAATATCATTAGCTTTTTAATTGTTTTGCTTCAAATAGTTCCGCTAATATTATCAGCTTTGATTATTTATTTTTATTATAACCAAATAAAAATCTATTTTCTTTTTAATAAAATATTAGAAGCCCTTGGAGCGGACGAAGAATGGGAAAAAATTGAAAATCTTTTTAATAATATCAAAGAGCATCCTATTAAGCTTGATTTTAAATGGATTTATAGATTAAATTACTTAATTTTTGTAATGATAATTATATCATTCATTATAAACACAATATATAACCAAAATAACTTATTTTTTATAATACCCTCTATATTTATTGCTTATTTATTTATTATATATTGGACTAACAGAATACCTGAGAAGAAAACAATTCTATTATTAAAAAAATGGTTTATTTCCGAGGTAAATAATTTAATAAAAGATTTTGAATTTCTCAAATCTTATAAATTAAAAGAGACATTAGATTATTTTAGAATAATAGATGAAAATATAGCTCAATTACTAGAAAACTTAAATAATTTTAATAATCTCCTTATTTTTTCTAAAGAAATCATAAATTTATCCAGTTTTAATATATTTATCGTTAATAATATTAATTTGATTAGAAGTATTATTTCGGAAATATATCTAATAAGGGGTAATTTAATAAATACTTATTCAATTATACTTAAAATTCGGGAAAATAAAATAATACAACTTAGGAAATTAGATGAAATTCAAAAAAATGAATTTGAGAAGAAAAGATTGGAGATAATAAATCAAAAAGAATTAAAATTTAAAAATATCATAAATTCAGCTCAAAAAGAGATGGATATCATAAAGGACAAAATTTTAGAATTTAAAGAAGAACTTAATAAAGAATATGAAAATTATTTGAATAGTACAAATGAATTAACCGAAAAAATGCAGAAGCTTTTCCAAAATAATGAACTAGAATTAGAACAAAAGAAAGAAGAATTTAATATTTTTTTAAAAGAAAAAATGAAGAATTCTGAACAATTAGTCAATCAATTCTATTCTTCATATTTCAAATGTTTCGAAGAATTAGATAATAGGCTAAAAGAACACTATAATAAACTTCAATCAAAATTAACACAATTATTTTTTGAACGATTTTATGCTGAGCTTACAAAAAATGTTGATTATACAAGTTTTGATCATGAATTCATAAGAAATTTCATATTTATAGCGGATCTTTTTTTTATCGATATAATACAAGAAAATGATAAAGATAAGAAGGAATATATTTTGAATAAATTATGTCAAATTCATAAAAATTTGATTATTTAGATAACTTTATCATAATTTATTTTAAAGAGGAGATTTTTTCCATAATTTTCCTTAAATTGGATAAATATACTATTTTACATCTTTTTTGCGTTTTAATCCTAAACTTGTAAATGTTGGAAAAAGATTGTTTTGTTCTTCTGAATTAATTTGTATGGCTGAGTTTTCATTATTAAGGGATTCTTCAACACTTATTTTTTGATCAACTTTTACCTGTTTAGAAAAATTCACAGATTCTTTTTTTTGATTAAGAGTATTTACATAAGATTCTAATTCTTTTTTCATTTTTTCACGTTCTAATTTTCTTTTTAATTCTAAAGCAGCTTTTTGTTTTTTAAGTTCCTCTTGCTTCCGTAATTTTTCCTCTCTCTTCTTAGCCTCTTCCTCTTTTCTTTTTCTTACTAATTCTAAATAATCATTATAATCTTTTATTTTATTAAGAATCTTAATTTTTAGATTTTCTAACATAGCTGGATAACTCTCAATAGATTTAGTAATAAGCGGTAAATATTTCTCAAATAGTTCAAAGCCAGATTCAGTAGATTTCTCCCAAAATTCTTCAATTATTGGAATAAGGTGCGGTTCATCAAACCAGTTTGGAGTTTTCTCAATTAAATCTTTAAAAAATGATTGAACGCGAGGATTATTAGAATTTCTTAGATTAGCAAACATGTCAAATATTATTTTATTTCGGTATCGATTTTTAACTTCAATTTCTTTAACTAAATCATCGGATAATTCTTCTATTATTGTAAAATCTTTTTTACCAATTGCACATATTACCTGAAAAATTTCTGTTCTAAGAGGTGAATCTTTATATACAAGAAATTTTTTTAAAATAGAAATCATCTTACGTTTTTGATTTTTTGTTAAAGTTTCATTTTCCAACAAATTAATAAAGGCATTTAACGCCGCCGACTGAAATTTTTCATCAGGAGATTCCATTTGTAAAAATATTCTTTTTAGTCTATTTTCAATTTCTTCTTTTGAAAGCATTTTATTATAACACTTTATTTTTATCTTTGATATGTTTCATTAACAAAATTCAATAATATTTTATTTAATTTTTTTATATTATCAATTTGAGCTACATTAAACCCCCTATTTTTTAAACTACGGGCAAATTTAGACTCTTTTCCAATTTGAATTAAAAGAAAATTCAAATTGATATTATTATATTTTTTTAAAACTTTTAAAAGGTCTTTATAATTAAAGATTTCACCATCGCTTATCATAATGACTACTTTATCTTTTGGAGAATTAAGAATTTCTTTAAATACTTCAATATTTAATTCTGTACCTTCACCTTCATGAGAAAATAATAATGGCTTTAAAAATTCATCAATATGGAAATAATCAATCCATTTTGTTGAACGGGTAGTTGATGAAAAAAAAGTAAAATTATATTCAATAACAGGAGCATATCTTCTATTTTTTAACCATTCTAATAATGAATATATCGTTATAATTAAAGCATCATATTTTCCTTCTCCGGTAAGAGGTTCCCAAGTCATGCTTCCAGAATCATCACATATTAATGCTAAATCAGGAAAGCCTTTTTCTTTTTCATTACCGTATAGATTAATTGTTAAGGGGATTTTTCTCTTATAAATTAATAATTCATCAGAATTTGGTAAAAAATACACATTAAGCGGATCAAAATTTAATAGATTATCATTTTCATCTATTCTTTCCCTATTAAGCCAAGTAATTGCAAATTTTCTATCAACTTTAGATTTTGGAATTTTTATCTCTATTTCTTTTAAACGATATTTATATAATGCATCATAAAACTCAATATTTTCAAAAAGACTAAAGCCATAATCGAATTCTAATTCGCCCGGATAAA
Organism: uncultured archaeon; assembly: GCA_964629395.1. Taxonomy (GTDB): domain Archaea; phylum Asgardarchaeota; class Lokiarchaeia; order Sigyniarchaeales; family SOKP01; genus CAZVTX01. The sequence continues at coordinate 3,022 of CAZVTX010000167.1, read as the reverse complement.
TTTCTTCAAATTTTTCCTCTTGATTTAGAATTCCTTTAGTCTGTTTTTTTCTTTTTTCAGATTTATATTCAATAATTTTTGCTAATATATCTTTTTGAAAATTTAAATCTTCCTTTAAATTTTTTATAAAAGAAGAATCTAAGATCGGGGCATCATCTTTCATAGAATCCTCTGAAATAAATGGTAACATTAGTTCTGCATAATTATATGCCATTTTTTGCCATTCTTCTCGATTAGAAATATAATTAATTACTTTCCATCTTTCCTCTTCTGATGGAGGAACGCCTAGCATCAGATTTTCACATATATTTTCATCCGGACAAAATATTTTTAAGAATTCTCTTAAAGTTTTCACATAATCTTGAGGAATTCTCATAATAATAATGTTATCAAAAATATCACGTAAAGGAATATGAAATTGGAATAATTTAAAATTAATTAAAATAAAATAATAAAAGGACATATCAGCATTATCAAATAAAGCTAATTCAGAAAGATATAAAATTGATAAACTATTTCGAAAGAAAACATTCTCCGGGATTAAACCGTAAACTGAATTAACTATAATATCCGTAAATTGATTAACAATATAATAAAGAATTTTTCTATTAAAGATATTATTTTTTTCTAAGGCGGTACTACATGCTTGCACAATTTCAGCAAAAAAATTAATATCAATAGGACATTCTTTTGAATGCCCGAATTCATGAAATGCAATACCTGCAAGGAAATTATAAAAATATCCTAAAAATTGAAATTTTTTCTCATATGAATAAAATCCAAGCGGGTTTGATAATTTTCCATCCTCAAGAAAATTATATAATCTATATTTTTTAAAAAAATTTTCAAAAGTTTCTATAATCTCTGGAGAATATTCTAAACTTATTATCCATTTATCCATATCAATATAAGCTTCAATTAAATGATTTATCTCATCCTTAATAATTAAATTAAGATTATATTGAGTATCCCATCCTATTTGGGAGAGAAAATGGTTAAGATAAAATCTTATTAAATCTTCAGTCATATTAACTTGATTTTTAATGAGATTTCCCCTTTAATTAAGATGTTTGATTACATATTTTATAAGTCCTTTAAAATGGAAATCATCTTTTAACGCTTTATTACGGATCCCTTTATCTTTCTCAGAGATTTCATTTCCCCTTTTTTCAGAGACCAATGGTTTCAATAAATATGTCATAAAAAATTCTAATTGTTTATTAATTATTTTCATGAAATGTGAACACGCTAAATACATATTACCATTAAATTTATTAAGGACCCATTCTTGATTCATCGATATTTTTGAATGTAGTATAAGAGGTGCCAATGAAATTACATCCTTTAAGGATACGTCAAAATTTTGAGTTTTTAAATAATCATTTGCCACAGCTTCACCCTCAGAAGTTAAGATTTTATTATATATTTTAGCATGTTTTAATAGACAAAAACCTTTTGATGTATGAACTAATCTCCTTAAAATTCGATTTGATGGTGCATAGGTATAAGGGCAAATTTCATTTAAGGGCGGATTTCTTGCATAAGGACAATTTTGTTCTTTACAGAAATGAGGTGAAAATAATACACCATATTTAGATCCCGTAGGGCTTTTAACACAATTAGAAGTGAAACTTAAATATAAAATTAAAGCTTCAGCTTCTAAACTTAATTGAATTTTATTTAAATTTTGATATATATTATAGATAATTTCATCTTTAGGATCTAAAATCATGGAGTTATCCTTTTCTAAGGGTTTATGAATCATTGAAATCTGATCATCTAAAGTTGGGGGGAAATTATCTATAGGGATGTCTATTGTAATCCTATCTTTTAAAGCTCTATCTACCGTTGAAGTACCTGCATATTCAGTGCCGTAATTAAGAGTTAAAATATTCCAATGATAATAAGTATTATTTGAAAGCTTTTTTCCTGCATGAATTGTTTTACTTTTTAAATCTATATTATTTTCTAATATTTGTAATAATCTGTTTTGGATAATAGGAGGGGCACGATTAGCCTCATCAATTATCAAACTTGGTCTGTTAAATAGTTCATCCGCTTTCATTGCCTCTTTTAAAGTTTTACCATCTTTAATTGCACCAAAATCTATATCCATAAAATCTTGTTCATTCATATCCGGAGTAATATTCTTACGGGTATAACCATCTTGTCCAAAAAGAGCTTCCATTATTAATTCTGCTAAAAAAGTTTTACCGCTACCAGAAGATCCCGATAATAGAACCGAAGATTGAGTTAAAGCACCTATAAGTAAAATGTCTGAAAGCTTAAAAGAAAGGTCATACATTCTATTTCTATAAAAAATTTGAATTGAAATAACCGGTTGAGAATTAAAATAATTTTGAGATATATAATTATCTAACTCTAACTCAAGTATCGCTAAATCTCTTATAAGAGATGATATTAAATCCCTATTTTCAGCCATATTAAATCCTTTTTTAATATTTTGAACGATATAATTCTATAACATTACCTTCAACTAATTCTTCCATTTCTATACTTAAAAACCTCCCGTTAGCAACTATAAGTGTGACAGGAATATTAAATCTTTTTGCTTCTCTAATTAGGATATGAAAATCTTTATCTGCACTTCCTAAATAAAAATGACTTATTTGATTTCTATATATTGTTAATGCTCTTAATGTATATCCGGATAAAGCAACATCAACATCAATATATTTCCCGGAGGATTTATCCTTTATTTTCTTTTCAATATAAAATATATTATATTCATTATTAGGAATGTGTTTTAATACATTATTAAATTGAGCTGTTGCAAAAAAATAAGCTAAATATGGTTTATCTTTTAATAATTGCTTTTTAATTTTTAAAATCGGACTTTCTGGGAAATACTTTTGCGGGTATAATTGTTTATAACATATACATAAATTATTTATATCAAAAGAATAGAAAGGAAATTTTTTGCCCCCAAATTTTTTTTTCGCCATTAATTGAATTTGTTGTTTTTCCTTGATTATCGGATAAAGTTTATTGTAAATATTCT
>CAZVTX010000166.1:0-8022 GCA_964629395.1 uncultured archaeon | reverse complement strand
GGAATGAAGGACGACACCTATATGAATATATGAAGCGAAAGTGTAAAATCGCACTTGAATCTCATCTGGAAAGAGAAGGGCTATGAAAATATGCTGAAAAAATGTTGGGAATACGGGAAAGAACTCGAGAAAAACATTATAACAGAAATAGGGCATCCCATATGGAAGCATAATATGCACATAAATGTGCTGAGAGAAGATTTTCATAGACAGGGAAAAATGTTCTGGTTCTGCTGGCAGAAGTGCGTAAAGCCGACGCTGGAATATTATTTTAAGAACGAATTAAAACTGAAAATAGAATTGGAGCTCTTCAAATTAGGAAGCCCTATCGATTTTAATACGGCTGATGCATATGAGCGCGAGCTAATTGGCCTTCAACAAGGCCCGTTTATCGGAACAAAATAAACGAGGTCCTTCTTTAATCTCGGAATATAATGCTCGATTTTAACCTTATCATCACCTTTCCTCTCGAAATATCTTCTGCCGCCATATATATTATAAAGCCTTCGGTCGGAGCGATACAGCCCCAGCAGCTCGTAAAACCCGACACGATTGCCGTGAATGCTTAGAGTTACTAAATTAGCAGGTCCCTTCTTGAGCTGAGGCACGTGCCTAAAACAATTATCCGATAAATTCAATCTGATGAGATTATTCAGCTCGGAAATTGACTAGGGAAGGCGCTCAAGGCAATTATTACTTAAATCCAATACTTCCAGCCTTTTAAGTTCGCCGATGCCTTCAGGGAGCGATTTGAGTCCGCAGTTCTTAATTTTTAGCTCACGGAGGTTTTTGAGCGTGAGAATTTTTTCCGGGAATTCCAGTAAGCTGCAACCGCTTATGAATAATTTATAGATGTGCCTATTTTCAATTCGGAAGTTCGTTCCTCCGAGTGTAGGCACATTCGGGATTTTTTCGCCGATTATTGCCTCGATTTCGAGTATTGCGTCATATTCTTTTCCCAAGATCTCCCGGTATAGGTCATTGATTTCTTCCCCCGTGAAATCATCCAGATATCCCTCTTCGATGAGTATATCCTGGAGCCATGGAGTGCTGGCGATAAATCTTTCGGCCACCTCCAGTTTAAATACCTTTTTTGCGAGTTTAACCCCCGCTTTTACGAGGGCTCTTAGCATCGGGAATGACAGGTTCGAGCGCAGCAATCTCGTATCATAATTATGCTCATACGACGTCTGCAGGTTTGAGTAATGAGCCCAGAAATCTTGCTCGGGTGTGATGCCGAGCTTTTTAAGGTCGGTGATTTCTTCTTCTTCGCCTGCAACGATGTCCTCAATGTCGTCGATTGAAGTTATATTTTTCTGTGCCTTATTCAGCTGCGGATTTACGAATAGCAGATATCTGCATTGGTGTAGCAGTTTTCCGTTGATACATATATTGGTTTTATCGTTCTCAAGTTTGAGTGTGATGTATTCGTTTACCTTAAACGTTTTCTGCGGTTCAACGTTATCTTTATTCATTATATAAGCGACTGAGCTTCACATATTTAAACTTTTTTATCTTAATAAAATAAAATCTATTTTTTACGGAAAATAGATTCTAATATTTTATACAGAATCTTAATTCAAGAAATATAAATTAAAAATTTAATAAAATTTCCGCGTTTAAATAAAAGTTTGAGGAAATTAATGAAAATAATAGTAAGAATGCCGGTGGCGGGATTTGAGCCCGCGACCTCCAGATTTCTCTTCTGACCCTTGTTTTCCGGAGGGATTATGAGTCTGGCGCTATAACCAGCTAAGCCACACCGGCAGAATTGCAAATGCGCTAAAGCCTGAAGCCCCTGGGGGGATTTGAACCCCCGACCATAGCCGAATTCAAGCGAATTGCTCCATTCTTTTGCCTTACCAAGGCAACGCTATACCAGCTAAGCTACAGAGGCATTTATCCTCAGGGGCGTTGTAATGCTTACCAAGTATGAGATATAAATGTATGATAGATTAAAAATTTTAGGAATTTAATCCTTTTTAATTATTTTATTCTTTTAACTTTTTTCAGTCATTAAGTAATTGTTAATTCAATTTTTTTTAATATATTTTTGAATTGTATTGGGAATAAACTACAAAAATCGTGTTAAATAAGACATTTTAAATGATTTAAATATAAAAATTTAGCTAAGGAAAAACTCAAGATTTATGGTTATTCCATTTTGTAATTTATTATAATTTTCTATTTGAGGTATTTATAATAAATCTTAAAATTTTTTGAGATGGTAAATAATGGTATCTCTAATGAATATAATTGTTTATATATAATCTAATTATAATAATTACTACTTAGATATTAAAAATAACAAATGATAAAGATAGATATTTCTAAGTATTTAGAAAATTTTAAAATTCGGAAGGATTTAAATGATTTTATAGATAATGCAGGTAGAACACGGATAGAGCATATTAGGATAAGAAATCAAATATTTCCGAAATATATTAATGAATTTTGGACTTCTAAACAGAGACAGGCATCATCTATTCATGAAATATCGTATCGGGCTTGTTTTAAGCCTCAACTACCCCGTTTTTTCATAAAATTATTAACAAATTTAAATGATATAGTTTACGATCCTTTTAGCGGTCGGGGGACAACGATTATAGAAGCGGGCTTGCTAAAAAGGAGAGTAATCTCGAATGATGTTAATCCATTAAGCGAGATTTTAGCGAGGCCGCGGTTGAATATACCCCGATTAAACGATATTAAAAAAAGAATATATGAAATTCCGCGTGATTTAGGAATTAAGAATGATATTGATTTATCGATGTTTTATCATGAGAAGACGGAGGCAGAAATTCTTGCTTTAAGACAATATCTTTATGAAAGGAAGGAAAATAATGAGGAGGATGATATTGATCGATGGATACGCATGGTTGCGACAAATAGGCTTACGGGGCACTCAAATGGATTCTTTTCGGTATATACATTACCGCCGAATCAAGCAGTTTCACAAGAGAGTCAGATAAGGATTAATAAAAAAAGGAATCAAGTTCCTGAATATAAGGATACAAAAGTACGTATAATTAAGAAAACGGAGTCTTTACTCCGTAATTTAACGCAGCAGCAGAAAGAAAATCTTAATAGGTGCGGCGAGACTGCAATGTTTATTTGTAAGGATGCCCGAGATACCGATGAGATATCGGACAATTCCGTGCAACTAACCGTGACGAGTCCTCCTTTCCTGGATATAGTTCAGTATGATAAAGATAATTGGTTAAGATGCTGGTTCAATATGATAGATGTTGAGGAAATTTCAAAAAGAATTACGATGGAGAAAAATTTGGATGATTGGTTAAGGGTAATGGCGGATATTTTTATAGAGCTATACAGAATTACTAAAAAAGGGGGTTGGGTGGCTTTTGAAGTTGGCGAGGTAAAGAAAGGCACAATCAATTTGGAAGAATATATTATTCCCATTGGCTTAGATGCCAGATTTGTATGCAAGGGGATAATAATTAATTTACAAAAGTTTACAAAAACCTCAAAAATTTGGGGTATAGATAATAATAATTTAGGAACAAATACTAATAGGATAGTTTTATTTAAAAAAGTGTGAAAGAGATATTCTTATTTTATTAGTATATTTATAGTTTATTTATTTGCCAAAAAATACTAAAATATATTAAGTGTAATAAAAACTGAGTAAAATAAAAAAAATATTAATAAAATTATGCCAATAAGATGGCTGATTTTAGACGCATATGCCGTAATTTTTAAGAGAGGTAAAAATCTTAATAAACTTTTAATCCCATTTCTTAGAGAGAAGGGCAATAATTTAGAAGATAATTATATTCGTGAATTATATCGGGAGGCAAGTTTAGGAAAAATTACTTCTTACGAATTATGGCATCTTTTAGGTTATTCTGAACAATTTCCCGATATAGAACATGAATATTTAGATAAATATATTGCGATTGATGAGGAATTTATCGAACTGGCACCAAAATTTATAAATAGATATTCACTTGCTTTATTAACGAATGATATTGCGGAATGGGCAAAATATCCGCATTCAAAATATCGATTAAATGAGATATTTAAAGAGATTATTATCAGTGGGGAAGTTGGTATTAGAAAACCTGATAAAAGGATTTTTGAATTATTATTGAAAAGATTGCAGTCTCCTTCCGAGTCATGCGTATTCGTGGATGATAAGTTCGCTAATTTACAAGCCGCTTCAAATTTAGGAATTAATGTAATTCGATTTATTAGGGAGTGTGAAAAAGCTCCGTTTTGTTCAGAGTTTGAGGTCAAGAATTTCCATGAGTTGCTGAATGTTTTGGAAAACTTCTTTTAATCTTAAAATTAAGGAGTGAGAATTATATTTTTAGCTAATTTATTGTTTATCGCAATTTTGCAACCCTTTACTTCAATTATAAAATCTGTATTTGCACGGTTTAGAATATGTATTCCTTGACCGGGAAAAATCCCCATACTAATTAATTTTTTCCATATTCTATAATCATTAATTTTTAATTCGGTAACAATACCAAATGGAAATTTAAATTCATTTAATGGAACACCTTTATTTTTCAAATAAGGCATCTTGGATGATGTTTGAATCCTTACTTGAAATCTATATCGATGTCGTTTTCTTTTTTGCCTTTTAGCTTTAATATTAGGAGTTTTATTTTTCATATTTTTGGATAATATTTATTTTAAGATAATTTTTTTACCTTTTTCAGAAATATAAAATATTTTCGGCAAATTATGATTATTGCAATAGGAACAAAAACTACACTTGATACCATTTTGATTATTGTTTAAATTTATAATTCTCAAACAATCTTTTTTAATTAAATATTGGATTATTAATCGCAATAAATTCAACGGAATATCTATAATCTGAGCAAGATTTTTAAGATCAACAAATTCATATTTATACACTGCATTTAAGATTTTATTAATCAAATTATAATGTTTTTCGTTCATATATATTATAAAATATTTTTTTATTAGCCTTTAATTTGAAAAATTTAATTTTAAATATTATCAAATTAAATTTTATTTTAAATTTTATATTTATATTTAGTTTTAACTAGATTAATTAATTATTACTTTGGTTATAAAGATTATTGTTTTGTTTTTTCTTATATTTATGGATTTTTTTAATAGATTAATTATTTCTTATTATAATTTTATATATTGGTCATTCTGAATACCTATTCGAAATCACACAAGATTTTTAAATAAATATTTTTTAGTTTTATTAGGTTCATCTAAAACCAAAAAAGTAATCTTTAATGATCGAGGTTGGAAAGCAGATGAAATTAATAGATTTGCCGTTTAATGTTGAAGCAGAGATTATGCATGTCGATAAACAGATTGCGAAAAGATTGATGGCAATGGGAATAATACCCGGTGAAAAAATAAAGATCATTCGTTCATCACCTTTAGGTGATCCTTTAGAACTTGAAATAAAGAATTATAACCTTAGTCTTAGGAAATCTGAATGTAAATTAATTAAAGTCAAAAAATTAGAGGAGTGATGTCAATAAAATGTCAAAAACCTTAGCATTAATAGGGAATCCAAATGTAGGGAAAACTGCGGTTTTTAATGAATTAACAGGTCAAATTGGCCATGTAGCGAATTGGCCAGGAGTAACGATAGAGAAAAAGGAGGGAAAAATGGATGGGATACATGTAATAGATTTACCAGGAGTATATTCTTTATCTCCAGCAGCTATAGATGATTTAATTGCGAGGAATTTTATAATAAAAGAAAATCCAGATGTTATAATAGATATATTAGATGCCTCAAATTTAGAGAGAAACCTTTATTTAGCGCTTTTATTGAAGGAACTCGAGATACCTGTGATATTTGTGTTAAATTTGATGGATGTTGCAAAATCTCGGAAAATTAAAATAGATATAGAAAAATTATCGAAACTTTTGGGATCTCCCGTTATTCCAACTATAGCAATTAAAGGCGAAGGTATCGCTGAAGTAAGAGATATAATTAAAAAATATTTTGAAAATAAAGAACTCATTAAAAAACCTCCGAAATTGATAAAATATTCTCCAGAATTAGAGAAAAAAATTAATCGAACTGAAGAACTTTTAAACAAGGAGGTTCCTACTTTTTTACCTAATAAAAGGAGATGGACTGCGATAAAATTACTTGAGCAAGACGCAGAGATTATAAAAGAATTATCTAATTTTAAGAATGGATTTCTTGTTATTGAGAAATTAAAACAGTATACGGATGGAACCGAAGAATTTGATTTAGCAGGTGAAAGATATGCTATAATCAGTGAGATTATTAAGCAGTGTTATTTTATAGAAGAAAAAATCGTTTCGATATCTGATATTTTGGATAAAGTATTTCTACATAAATATTTCGGGATACCTATTTTTCTAATAATAATGTGGGCGGTATTTGAAATTACATTTAGAGTTTCTGCACCATTAGTGACTTTAATTGAACTTGGTTTAAGTGCTTTAAATAACCTTATCCTCTCTATTTGGCCGGAAGATGCTTGGTATACATCTCTTGTAGTAGATGGTATAATTGGAGGTTTTGGAGCAGTTATAGGATTTGTTCCGCTGATATTTATGATGTTTTTAATGCTATCATTTCTTGAGGATTCCGGTTATCTCGCCAGAGCTGCTTTTGTTATGGATAGGGCAATGTATAAGATTGGTTTGCATGGAAAGTCTTTTGTATCACTGATATTAGGATTTGGATGCAATATTCCCGCAATAATGTCTTGCAGAACTATTGAAAATGAAAAAGATCGTTTAACTACAATATTAATAAATCAAAATATCTCTTGCAGCGCTAGATTGCCTGTTTTCGTATTATTATCTGCAGTTATATGGCCGGGTGCAAGCGGTACGATAGTTTTCAGTTTATACTTACTTGGTATCGGTATAGCAATTTTAATGGCGTTATTTTTACAAAAAGTCGTTTTTAAAGGAGAAAAAAGCCCATTTATTCTGGAATTGGGAGACTATCGAATGCCAACAATAAAATATACTGCAATACATATGTGGGAGAGAGGAAGGGAATTTATTAAAAAAGCAGGGGTAATAATCTTTTCCGTTGTAATCCTAATGTGGTTTCTATTAAATTTACCTTTTGGAGTTGAACCGAAAGATTCTGCCTTAGCAGCTATAGGAAAATTATTTCAACCATTTTTTGCACCATTGAATTGGAGCTGGATTGCTGTAGTCGGAATAATCTTTGGTTTTTTAGCTAAAGAAGTGGTTGTTGGCGCGTTTGGACTCATACTTTTAGGATCTGAAGAAGGAGGGGATTTAGGAACATTAGTAGTAAATGCTTTGCCTGCGGGGAGCATTCCGGAATCCGCTTTACCTGCATTAGTTTACGGTTATTTAGTTTTCATACTATTATATACTCCTTGCGTTGCAAGTTTAGGCGCAGTCTATAGGGAAACAAATTCCATAAAATGGACGCTTTTTACTGCGGTCTACGGAATATTTTTAGGATACAGTTTAGCGCTATTAATTAACTTTCTTGGAGGTGTATATTTCTAATGAAAATCGTAGAGCAAAAAAGATCTACATTTAGCGCAATTGCATTGATTTTTGGAATATTATATTTATTCATTTCAGTTATGGAATTTATTCATATTAGCTTAAATGAACCATTAATTTTTTTCTTTTCATCTCCCGGAGATACGCTTTTTGAAACTTCTTACTTAGATCATCTAATGAAAGGTTTTATCAATCTTGTCATATCCTCTATGTTTTTATACACGTTTTTTAAACTTAAAGAAGGCACACTTGAAGGTTTTGGATTTTTAATTGGAGCAGGATTTCTCTCTTTTGGAATAGGATTATTATTTATTGCAGAATGGATAGCAAATCTAATAGATTTTTTATTAATTGGAATCATGGAACCAGAGATATGGGAAGGATTTACTATTACTGACGGAATTCGTTTGGAGTGTTTTCTCGGCATTGCATCAATTTATATATTATGGATATGGAAAAATAAAGAGAGATATTTAACTTTAGATAATAAATTTTAATCACTATTTCTAATTTTTT
>CAZVTX010000165.1:0-8059 GCA_964629395.1 uncultured archaeon | reverse complement strand
AAAATAAGAACTGAATAATAATTGCTGAATTACGCCCCAAAAAATATAACCAAATACATTTAGAGCAAAATCTGAAGGATTGAAAGCAAGTAATACATCGATGCCGTTCACCAATGGTCCTAAAATCAACATAAAAATAGCCATGGGAATAATAATTTTAAAGGCGGTTTTTAGAGCAGGTAAAAAGTTATCGTAGCGAATCACGACCGTAGAAAAGATAAAAGCAATGACAACGCCTACAATAATGATTAATATAGATCCTTCGAGACTTTTCTGAATTTTAATTGCTTCCGCTTGGTCAATCCCGATAAAATCAGCAACCTCAATCCAGAAAGTCCAAAAAGCGACAATTAGCCCAATATTTAAGCCGATAACAATAGTTAATAGAATAAATTTTTTATTTTTTTCTGCTTCTTTAATTTCTTTAAAGAGATTTATCGGATTTCCCAATCCCCAGCCATTAAACTCGTCTTTATGAATATTAGGTGAAATAAAGAATAAACTTAAAGCTCCTATAACTAATAAAACAATGCTTAGTGTATTTAGCCAATCGATTCTTAATAATACTGCGGGATATGCCAAAAACCAGAGATCTACAAGAATAAAGGTCATGACACCAAAGAATTCAATTAAATTTGCTTTTCTTGATTTTGTTTCTTGTTCCGGCTCTCCAGCGGTATTTAAAATCGTTTTTACCCAGTATGGCTTCCCTTCCTTTTGAATTGAATTATTTTCGGTCATTTTAATTCTATAAATTATTTTAATTAATATATTGTATTAAAACAATATAAAATCTGAAAATTCAATATTTTAAAGGCAAATAATTAAAATAACTAACTAATTTCAAAAAATAAGAAAAATTATTCAAATGTTATTCTATTTTTAAAAACCTGAATGCCAACCCCGCTTGTAAGTTTGTATAAATGTATATCCGAGCTATGATTTGTTCCGCGCATTTTTCTCACTTCTAACCCTCTATATCTTTTTGCACCTTCTCTAAAATAATATAATACAATAATTCCATCCGCTAGGAAATCCTCAACTCCAAATCTGCTAATTCCTTTGCTATTTTCAGGCAATTCTGTGGTAATAATTGCCGTTATTTCTTTACTTCTTATTAATTCTATTAATTCTCTAATTTTTTGTCTTAATTCCATATCTTGATATTTAAAAAGTAAAGCTGAAAGCGGATCAATTACTAATCTTCTTTCTTCTGCGGATATGGAATCTAAGAGAGCAGTTACTTCGTCTATATCTAACGCAGGAATATCTGCAAATACTAAATCATCATTTTCAGCATAATTTTCCAAATCAATTCCATAATTAAGCATTGCTTTCTGAATAATTTCTACATTTTCTCCTAAACCTATATAAATTCCCTTTTGACCGTGTTGGACGCCTTCAACTAAAAATTGCATACATAAAGTCGTTTTTCCGGTTCCAGAAGGGCCGCTAACCAAAATTATAAAATTCTCCGGAAAGCCACCCTCAATTAAATCGTCTAATCCGGGGATTCCGGACGATATTCGTTTAAATGTCATACTTGATCTTAATAAATTCTTTTTATTTTAAGAATAATTGATAAACTAATTAATAAATAATTAGAATCAAATAAAATAAATATTTATCATTAATCATTTTTTTTGATTTATTTTATGTTATTGATTGAGAAAGTTAAAACAAAAATTTATTACATCTTTTTTATGCTATTTACTTAATATTAAATTAATTTTAAAAGGATATTACCGGTGATCCATTTTGTCTCACGATAATGAGGAAGATGACAAGAATATTGTTGATGCACTTTCAGCATTAGGATGGATTGAGGAAAAAGAGGATGAAAATGAAGAAAAATCAGAAGATACTTTAATTAGAGAACAACTTGAACTGTTTAAATCTCAGAATGAGAAATTGAATGAGGAAATTGCCCAATTATCCAAGGAAAATGAAAATTTAAAGGATAATATAGAGAATTTAGAAAAAGAAAAAAGCCGATTTTTAGAGCAAATTGATAATTTAAATGCAGAATTAGAACAATTAAAAACTTCAGAAGGGGAAAGTTCAGATATATCAGAGATTATTGAATCAAAAGATAATCAGATTTATGAGCTCGAGCAAAAAGTAAATGATTTAGAATCCGAATTAAATCAGGTACTATCTGAAAGAGAAGAATTATCAAAAAATCTAGAAATTAAAGAAGAAGAAAAAGATATCTTAGATAAAGAATTAAAGGATTATAAGCAAAAAACAGCAGAATTAGAGGAAAAAATTAAAGAGCAAGGAGACTATTTACAAGAATTATATTCTACCGTTAATCAAAAAAATGAATTAATAGATAAGTTAAAAGCTGAAATAGAATCACTTAAATCAAATTTAGAACAAAAAGACAAGGAGATTAATGAGCTAACTGAGCAATTAAAAAATGAAGATTTACTACAAAAACTACAGGAAAAAGATAATAAAATAAAAGAACTTCAAGAACAAATACAATATCTTGAGAATGATACCGTCCAAAAATCTAAGTTTGAGAAGCTTGAGCTCCTATTGGAGAAAAAAGATGAGATAATTACTGAGAAGGAAAAGGCACTTTTCGAATTACAGACAGCGTTAAATGATTCTAAAGTAAAAATTAATGACCTCCAACAAAAAATTGAGACTTTTAGTCTTGTTAAAAAATCTTTGGAGAAAAAGGAAGAAAGAATAAAGGAACTGGTAATTGAAATCGAGCAATTAAAACAAAAAGATGCGGCAAATAAGGAATTAATCGCTCAGCTTGAACAAAAGTTTGAAGAAGCCCAGAAACGTGCAATTAAAATCGAATTAACGGCTTCTACAAATGAGACATTACTCAAAGAAAAAGAAGAAGAAATCAAAAAATTAAATAATACCATTAAAGATCTTCAACGAAAAATCTATGAGGCAGAGAAAATTGAAGACAAAATTTTAACCGATATTCAACAAATTAAGGATGAGAATCTTAAATTAGAATCCCGTCTCGAGCAAAAGACCAGAGAATTAAATGAAAAAGAATCTCAATTAATAGAATTGAAGAAGAAAATAAAATTAATGAGAAGAGAATTAGATTTATTGAAAAATAAAAAATAAAATATTATTTGTTTCTTACTTTTACTTTTCACGCCATACGCAACCGCATCTGCCGCATTTATATTTTTTACCGTACATTCTAGGATAATCAAGAATAATGTTTGATTTATCGATACTTTCATGAATCATGTGTTTATTTTCTTCACCACATTTTGGACATTTTCTTCTACCTTCTGTTTTTTCAATGGTTATAATTCCATCATCAACAGTTTTACCCGGAATTCCAGGAGCTGCTCCTGAAGAAGTTGGCATAGGTGCTTCTTTTTCAACTTTAGCTGGTGTTTCTACTTTAGGTTCCTCTTTTGGTTCTTCTTTTACTTCTTCCTTAGGTTCTTCTTTAGGCACTTCATCTGTATCTAAGACTTTTGATTTTGTCTCTTTAGGAATCTCTAATTTTGCTCTCTCTTCTTCTGTCATTTCTTCTAATTCTGATTCTGCTCTTAGCTGAACAGCATCTGACTCTTTATAATCTTCACCTCTTTCAAGAGCAGCAATAAATTCAGCATCATCACCTTCTTCAAATATAACTTCATTTTGTAATCCTGCACGTTCAGCGTCAATGGCACGTGCCCATTGACCTGCTTTTACTTTTTCTTTAACATTACAGTTTTTTCCGTGCCAAATATATATTTTATTACCTAAATCTGCGATAAAACAATCTTCACTATCTAAAGAATCTTTTGAGAAAGGAACTTGAATCATCTTCATTGAATTTATATCTTCAAACTCTTCAGAGCTAACGCGATATAAAATATTTTTCCATTCCTCAAAACCGGCCCAGTCACCCGTAGAAACGTCCTTTAGAAGAGTTTTTGCGATATTTTTTTCAACTATTTTCATAGGACCCAGATTTTCATTAATTAATTTTAGGAATTCAGGAGTTTCTTGTCCTTGATCAACCGTTATTATTTTAGCTGCGCCACCACGTTCTTGATCTAACTTTCTAGCTAAAGCAGCACCACTCGTTTTTTCATCTACACTACATTTTGAGCCAAGCCAAATATAGATTGTTTTTTCATCATCAACGAGGTATACATCTCCGGTAGAGAAAACCGGTTTATTAATTTCTTGAAGTTCACCTTGATTAATTAAATAAAGCTTCATAATACTCTCATATTTTCTTTTTAATATATTAAAGTAAGATATATAAATAATATATCGACCGATTATAAAAATTTAAACTTTTTATTCTATTTACTTATAAGACAAAAATTTAAGGATTAGAAATTATTAATGGCATCATTAATCCTTTTGACAAATTCAGGTATATTTTTGATATCAATTGAACAATAGGCAATTCTTATGCCATTTATATTTTCTGCGGGCTTTTCAATGGGGATAACTCCTACTTTATACCTTTTTAGGAGGAAATCACCAAAATCTCCGGCTTTTATTTTATTTGGATCTAAATTTATAAATAAAAAGAATCCTCCTGCATTTGGATCCACAGAAATCAGAGGATTATTTATTTTTTCAATCTCCTCGTTTATTTTTTTATATCTTTTAGCGAGTAATTGCTTTATTTTTTCCCGCTCTTGAACTATTTTATCCATCCCTTTTTCTTTAAATAATTTAATCGTGAGCGACTGATAGAAATGGTTTGTATTGGATATTGAGCTCCTAATCATACCTTCCAATTTATTATTAATTTCTGTTTTTAATTTACTTAATTCTTCGTCATTTCTAATCCAATTTGGTTTTAGACCAATGGTTAAAAATCCAACCCTCCCGCCATAAGCGAGTAATTCTTTAGAAATCCCATCTAATTTTACCGGAATTATATCATTTTTTAATTCAACTAATTCATAAAAAATCGAATGGTTAGCACATTTATCCGAGTAAACATAAGGCTCATATGCATCGTCTACTAATACTATTATAGGTTTATTTATATCATTTTGAATATCCTCCAATGTTGTAACAATTTCGGTAACTTCCTCCTTTAATGGAATATAACCTGTAGGATTATTAGGAAAATTCAATATTAGGACGATTTTATTTTGTCCTTGCGCTACTTCGGTAATACATTTTCTAAATGCATCAATATTAAATTTTTTACCGCTAAAAAATTCAAATGATTTAATTTTTGCATTTAAAAATCTTGATATAATATTATCATAATTACCCCATCGTTTATTTGGAGATATAATATACTCATTCTCATTGAGGAAGAATGCACATGATAAAAATATTCCATTTGTGATTCCTTGAGTAACGATTGGTAAAGTTAAATATTTTTTTAAAAATTCTTTCTTATCTTCCTGGTTGTATATAGATTTTTTAATAATCCAATCTAACCATAATTCCCTCAATTCTTTAAGTCCACCTATTTGTGCATAAGGAACGACTGATCTTGGATCTAATGAGGTATATTCCATAAAGGTTTTTAAATAACATGGTTCCCAAGCTTCAGAGCCATTTTCAATAAAATCCTTTTCAAATCCAAATGCGGATCCAATCGTTCCAATTAATTCCGCTTCGCTTTTAGCCCGACCTGACCAATAAAATATCCCTTCGGGTAAGAAAATTCTTTTACCCAATTGAGATAAACAATTCCAAAGAGGTGTCTTTTCTAAAATTTTAAACTCCATGTTTAATCAAAATATTTCTCTATTTTTTAAATTTTCAGTAAAAACTTTAAATAATTAAATGAGCACTTTAAGAAATAAATTATTTCTGAACAAAATTACAATATTAAAATTAAAATTCTGAACGGATTTAATTTTTCTCAATAAAATTCAACTAAAATTTGGAAAATATCTAATTTAACCAATAAAATAAAAATTATTAGAAAAGAAAGCATAAATTTTATATTGAATTTTCAAATTCTTAAAAAAACGGGTATGAGCTTAAAATATATAATTTTGGATGAGAAATGGCATAAAGATGTCTTTGAAATTGGCGAGAAATTTAACTATTATGTTAAAAAGGGTTCTCTAAGGATGATATCCTTCTTAATCGATAAAGCATTTAATATATTATCGGATGATAACAATCCGGCTCAATACGATGCGGCATATCTCTTAAAAAGGATAAGAGCAGTCAATCCAAAATTAATTTCACCTTATATAAGTGTTCTATTAGATGCGAAAATCGAAAAAGCGCTTTTAGAGAGTGATGAGTATATTGTTCCAAATTATATAAAATATCCTCATTCTTCAAATGAAAAATCTGGAACTATACCTGATACTGCAGATTCTCAAAAACAAGAAAGTAGTTCCAAAGAAAATGGAAAAGAATTGGAAGAATTTGATAGTGATCTTTTAAGTTGGGATTTTTCTGAATTATTAAAATTTAATATTATAAAAAATTTAAAAAAAATAACTTATTCAGAAATAGATAGTCCAATTAAAAAATGTGCTTGCGGTGATGGTGTTTTCGAGAAAGATGACAAAAATTTGTGGCAATGTACTGAATGTAAAACTGCTTATCATGAAAATTGTGCGAAAATAGTTGCAATAATGGAGGGAAAATGCAGAATTTGTGAATGTTCTTTTACATATGACGATAATCAAGATAATAAGCAAAATATTATTAATCAAAACTCTAAAAATGAAAATTAAATAGAAATATTTCTATATTAAAAATATGTCAGAGGAAAATTCCGAGCAAAAAAAACCTCAAGGTTTTTCATTTAAAGGGTGGTCCGATTTTGTAAATGGTATTAAAAAAGGTTTTGAAAACTTTCAAAAAAACCTTGAGGAGCAAACGAGAAAGAATTTAGAAAAATGGGAAGAAAATAAGGAAAAAGCTTCTAAATTTTTTAAAAAAATAAAGGAGGATTGGGAGGCTAAAGTTCAGAAATGGAAAGAAGAAATCGAAAAAGCACAATTAGAAAATAAACAAGCATGGGAGGAAGCCACGGAAAAAATTAGGCAAGATTGGGAAAAATGGCAGGAGCAAACCAGAAAAGATTGGCAAGACGGTGTAAAGGCATGGAATCGTGGAATGGTTAAAAATGCCTATTTATTTTTGATAATTATGATTCCGATATTAATCGTTTTATTTGTAATAGCATACATTTTAAATATGATTTTACCACGCGTTCCGGGCGTATAAATTTTAAAATTATTTTTAAAAAAATCTAAATTTTATTATAAATTATTGTTAATTAAAATAGCTTTATTTTTTCTAAAAAGTCTCTGAGTACAATGAGAGTTTTTCCTTCTGATATTAAAAAGATAGTTATTAAAGTCAGCACACAGATGATCACGGATGGAGTGGCAGAAATTTTTATCGACAAGATTAAATCTTTTGTTAAAGAGGTTGTTGATTTAATAAATGAAGGATATTCCGTAATAATTGTAAGCAGCGGTGCAATAGGTTGCGGTTTAGCAAAATTAGGATTAAAAGAGCGCCCCAAAGAATATAAACAATTACAAGCAATTGCGTCTGTAGGGCAAATTCATTTAATGAGTTTATATCAAGAAGAATTTAATAAATATGGTCTGAATATTGGACAAATTTTACTCTCTGCTGATGATACTAAGGATTCTAAGAGAAGAGCTAATGTGAGAAACACATTAGAAGTTTTACTTGATAGAGGGATTGTACCTATAATAAATGAAAATGATTCTGTTGCAATTGAAGAACTCAGCTATGGAGATAATGATACGTTATCAGCTTTAGTTGCTATTCTTTTATATGTTGATTTAGTAATAATTTTGACGGATGTCGAAGGATTGTATGATAAAAATCCTAAAATTCATTCTAATGGGAAAATAATTAAGCAAGTTGATGAAATCGGCGAAAAGTTAGAAAAATTAGTTGAAGATATCGATGGTGGAATTACTTTTGGCGGTATGAGATCTAAAATTCACGCCATAAAAAAGCTAACAAGTATAGGTATTCCTGCAATAATTACTTCTTTTAATAATGATCAAGTATTAAAAAGATTGGTTAAAGGGGAAGAAATAGGAACATATTTCGTACCTCAAAAATAATTTTTTCAATT
>CAZVTX010000164.1:0-8063 GCA_964629395.1 uncultured archaeon | reverse complement strand
ATTAGAAGCTGCACGATTATTAGTTTATCGGGCGGCATACGCAAAAGATACTAAATCGAGGTTTTCAAAAGAATCCTCAATGTGTAAATTATATGCAGCGGAGGTTGCTAAAAGAATATGTTTGGAGGCACTTCAAATTCACGGAGGTTATGGTTATATGAAGGATTTACCTATCGAAAGATATCTGAGAGATGCCGTTGTGACTTCTATTTATGAAGGCACTTCAGAGATTATGAAATTAATTATATCTCAGCAAATTTTAAGAGGGAATATTTAGACCTATAATTGCACCAATTTTATTGATATTTAAAACCTATTGTTTACTATCACTAACAATGGTTTGCACTACAATTTTTTTTTAAATGATCTAAAAAGGAAATAATTTTATTTACTAAATTAATTATGATTTTATGAGTCTTTATGATGAAAAATTAATTTTAGCAGCTCAAGAAGGAGATGTCCAAAAGGCAATATTTGCAATAGCAAGCGGAGCAAATATTAATTATATAGATGAAGAGGGGCGAACACCTCTAATGTATGCTGCATATAACGGTTTTGATCAAATCATTGTTTTGCTCTTAGCCGAGGATGTCGATCTGAATGTTGTTAGCGAAGGAGGATTCACTGCTTTGGACTATGCATGTAAAAATAATCAACTTGAAACGGTAAAGCTTTTAATGGAACATGGTGCCAAATTTAATGATAAAGAATCGGTTTTAATGTTTGCCTGTGATAATGGTTCCTTAGAGATTGCCAAAAAAGTAATTGAAGCAGGAGCAGATATTAATTTCAAGGGAGATTACGGAATGACGCCCTTAATGTATGCTGCATGGAAAGATCACTTAGAAATCGTTAAATTACTTTTAGAAAACAATGCGGATATAAATGCAGAATCAAATAACGGAACTACCGCACTTTCTCTCGCTAAGTCTTATGACAATAAGGATGTAATTGAATATTTAAAAAAGCACGGAGCTATTGATAATGATTGAAATTTTAGCAAATGAAAAATAAAAAATATTGAAGATATCAATCATAAATAATAATTGATAATCCCAAAACTAGAAAAATTTTTATAATATTGAAAAATATAGTTTTTTAATGCTAAAAATTAATACTACTATTCGATTATTGGTATTAGTTTTATCTGTAGTAGTAGTATTAATTGTATAAAGAGAAAACGATTCCTAAAACTCTTTCTTAAATATTAGGAATGCGTTTTCTTTAGCGTTCAATAATTCTTTCTGAAAGAGTTTTAGGACTTACATTCTCAATTGAATAATAAAATGCAAAAAAGGAATGAAATGGGAAAAAAATGTTGGCAAGGGAAAAAATTGAGTATAAAAGCAAAAAAAGCGGGATAAATTCAAAAGGGATTCAAAATCTAAATTTTAGATTATCTGAAAAACAAATTTTAATAAGAAATAATATAAGGAGATTTTGCGAAAGAGTCCTAAAGCCGTATGCTCATGAAATAGACAATTCAGAGAGAATAAGCGATCTTATTTTAAAAGAATTATCACATATTAATGCATGGGGTATAGAGGTTCCCGAAAAATATGGGGGCGCAAATTTGGATTCCATCAGCTATGCTATTATAATAGAAGAGCTCTCAAAATATTGTGCCTCTACAGGGCTCACAGTAAGTGTGCATAATTCTTTAGGAATCTATCCTTTACTAAAATGGGGCACAATTGAACAAAAAGAGAAATATTTATATGACGCTGCTAACGGAAAATCTTTAATGGCACTTGCAATAACGGAGCCAAATGCCGGTTCGGATATTAGGGCAATTGAATCTTGTGCCGTTCAATCAGGAGGAAATTTTATTCTGAATGGTTCAAAAATATTTGTTACAAATGGCGGATTAGCATCTTTATTTTTAATAGCAGCTAAATTTAAAGCTGAAAATGGAACTACAGGAATAGGAGTATTTATTGCAGAAAAAAATATGGAGGGTGTAGAGATTGGGGATTCCGAACATAAAATGGGCATTCGAGGCTCGAGCACGACTAGTTTATATTTTAAAGATGTTATAATACCAAAAGAGAATATTTTAGGGACCTTAAATGAAGGTCTTAAGATAATATCGGGAACACTTGACGCCGGACGAATAGGTATTGCATCGCAAGCCTTAGGTATAGCTCAGGCTGCCTTTGAGAGGGCAGTAGAATATTCAAAAAGTAGGAAGCAATTTAATAGGACAATATCCTCATTCGAAGGTATCTCTTTTAAGTTAGCAGAAATGGCTACTATGCTGGAGGCAGCAAGATTATTAACTTATAAAACAGCATTTTTAAAAGATATAAATAATAATTTTACTAAAGAAGCAGCAATGTGTAAATACTTTGCAAGTAAAATAGCAAGAAAAATAACAAATAAAGCTTTACAAATTCATGGAGGCTACGGCTATATGAAAGATTTACCTTTAGAAAGGTATTATAGAGATGCTAAAGTTTGTGAAATTTATGAGGGAACGAATGAAATTATGAAATTAATAATTTCTCAACAAATTTTAAGAGGTAATATGTAAATATGTATAATATTTACGTGCTAATTAAGCAAGTTCCGAAAACAAGTAATCCTGATATTAATCGTAAGACGGGTGCAATAATTAGAGAAGGTATTGATAATGTAATTAATCCTGATGATTATTTTGCATTAGAATTAGGTTTACAGTTAAAAGAACAATATGGTGGTAAAGTAACAGCCCTAACTATGGGGCCCCCTCAAGCAGCTTTCGCTTTAAGAGAATGCCTTGCTATGGGTGTTGATGATGCAATATTGGTAAGCGACCGGCAATTTGCTTATTCGGATACACTTCAAACAACTTTAGTATTAGAATCCGTATTTAAAAAACTGAAGGATTACGACATAATAATTACGGGCAGCCAAACTTCAGATTCAAGCACGGGACAAGTTCCTTACCAATTATCCGAAGCTTTAGATATTCCTTTAATAACCCATATTTTTACAATGGAGCTTGATGGACGGATATTTAAATGTCAGAGAAATTTCGGACATGAATCTCAAAATATAGAGGTAGAGCTTCCTGTCTTAATTCGTGTCATAAGACATTTCAATAAACCAAGAAATATATCTTTATTAGGAATTAAAAAAGCTTTTGAGAAAGAAATTAAAATTATTAATTATGAGGATTTGGGTTGCCCTGCCCATATATGCGGAAAAGAATCGCCTACAAGGGTAATAAAAACCGAAAAGATTATTCATAAAAGAAAAAATGAGTTTATTGAAGGTAATACGGCAGAAAAAATTGAGAAAATTATCCAAATAATGCGTGAACACGGAATAGAAAAAATATGGACGGGGGTGCATAAAGATTGATTGAACCAAAAGATTGTAAAGATATATGGGTTTTTACGGAAATAAAAGATCATGTGGAAGTTCATCCAAACGCTTTAGAAATTCTTACTAAAGCCCGCGAATTGGCTGAAAAATTAAATCAGAAGCTCGTTGCTATTGTATTAGCTCTTGAAGCAGAACAATATCTTGATACTATCAAAGAATATGGTGTGGATAAAATAATTTACTGGAGTCATCTCGATTTAAAACATTATCATGAACGAATATTTACTACTCTTATCTTTGATCTAATACAAAAAGAGAAACCATCTATCTTTTTATTTCCATCGACCGAGGCGGGAAATGCTCTAGCAGCAAGATTGGCTTATAGATGCAGGACAGGACTGGTGAGCAATGCTTTAAATTTAAGTTTAGAGAGTAATGAATATGGTGAAAATCTTCTCGTTATGGATAAACCCGCATACGGAGGAAATATTAGTGCTAAAAATATATGTCCGTTTACAAGACCTCAGATGTGTACAATTTCGCAAGGAACATTTAAAGCGAAAAAACTTAAGAAAGATAAAATAGAAATTGTAAAATTGGATTATAATTTTGATACAAGTAAAATAAAAATAAAGATAATAGGGGCACCTACAAGAAAAGATAAGCCCTCATCAACATTATCCGATGCAAAATTCGTTATAGGCGGCGGACATGGTTTAAAAACTAAAGAAAATTTTGAAAAATTATTTAAACTTGCAGAGCTTACGAATGGTCAAGTAGGAGGCACAAGAAGACCTATAATTGATGGTTGGATGCATGAGCATCTACAAATTGGGATAAGTGGAGAGACAATACATTCTGATTTATATATATGTTTCGGAATTTCCGGGGCAATTCAACATATTGTTGGAATCACAGAATCTAAAACTATCATAGCAATTAATAAAGATCCTAATGCGCCTATTTTTAAAGCAGCAGATTATTGTGTTATCGGAGATGCTAATGAAATTTTAGAAGCATTATTAAATTATTATAATCCAAATTATTAAAAGAAGTTAATAAAAAAATATAGAATTATAATATTTATTTTCCCGATAATTTTTTAAGCTCTTTTTCGAATTTTTTCATTTCTTTAGATTCCTTTTTAAAAGCTTTTCAATGATAATGAAAATACATGAAAAATATTTAAGTTCAATATACTAAAGTGTTAAAGAATAAAGAAAATTGATTAATTATACTTAATTTTCTTAATCAAACTTTTAAAAATGAAAAATTATAAGAAATTTCGAGGAAAATAAAATGAGTGAAGATTTAGCTAATCCTGCACCCTTAGGGTTAATGGGATTTGGAATGACGACCGTTTTATTGAATCTCCATAACGCCGGAATATATGCACTCAATCCGATGATTTTAGCAATGGGCATTTTTTACGGAGGAATAGCACAAATAATTGCAGGTCTTCTGGAATACAAAAAGGGAAATACATTTGGAGTAACAGCTTTTACATCGTATGGATTATTCTGGCTCACATTAGTATTTTTGAAAGTATTCCCTAATACGGGATTATGGTCAGAATCAACAGATAATATTGCTGCAGGTTCTTATCTTTTAATGTGGGGAATTTTTACCGGTTTAATGTTTATCGGTACATTAAATAAAAATAGAGCATTACAATTTGTATTCTTGAGCTTAACAATCCTTTTTGTTTTACTTGCAATTGGCGATATTACAGGACTTGCTTATATTACAGTAATCGCGGGTTATGAGGGAATTGTATGCGGAGCTAGTGCAATTTATTTAGCAATAGCGGAAATATTGAATGAAACTTATGGTAGGACAATATTCCCTATTGGTGAATAAATAATTCCATTAATTTGCTTATTTTAATTATTTTATTTATTTTATTTTAAATATATTTTTTATATTCCCTTATGTTTATAATATAATTCTCTAATTCTTTCAGATCTTAAAAATCCATTAATAATTTTAGTTTTTAATGGAAAAGAACGTTTATATTTCTTTATTTTTAAAATTTTGCATTTTTAAATTATTTTCGGATATTTTAAATGATTGAATATATTTTTTTTAATAATTTTTGCAAATAGATTTTAAATTTAAATAAAAAAGGTTTAAAATTTTTAAGGAAGAATTAAAAATGAGTGAAGAATTAGCAAATCCGGCACCATTAGGATTGATGTGTTTTGGAATGACAACAGTATTACTAAATTTGCATAATGCAGGCCTATACGTTTTCGGAACTATGATTCTTTCGATGGGATTACTTTATGGAGGAATGGCTCAAATTATTGCAGGAATTATGGAGTATAAAAAAGGCAATACTTTTGGGACCACAGTTTTTATTTCTTACGGAACATTTTGGATGACTCTCGTCTTTTTGAAAATTATGCCAAATACGGGATTGTGGGATACTCCTCCAGATACCCTCGCTGTTGCAAGTTATCTCATTATGTGGGGTATTTTTTCAATAATTATGTTTTTAGGGACATTCAATAAAAATAGGACATTACAGATAATTTTTATAACATTGATAATCTTGTTCTTTTTACTTGCAATTGGGGATATTACTGGTCTTGCTTACATTACGATAATTGCGGGTTATGAGGGTATAGTTTGCGGAAGTTTAGCAATATATCTTGCAATGGCAGAGATTATAAATGAAAATTATGGGAGAGATATCCTTCCTATAGGTTAAAAATAAGTATTTAACCTAAAAAAAGAACTAAATATCTAAAAATAATTTTTTTCTTTTATTTTAACTTAATTTATTTAAAATTAAAATATTTTTAAAAAATTATTATTTCTCGTATTTTTTCAATTCTGCAATTGAACGTGCGGCTAAATCTCTTGCGTTTTCATACATTTTCTTCCATTTGGAAACTTCTGACTCTAGATCTGAAATTCTTGATTCTAAATATTCTATTTTTTCATTAGAATCCTGAATTAATTCAGTAGTATTTGATATTTTTGCAGATTCTTGTTCTTGTTTATTTTTAAGAGCATTATATCTTTCTTTCCAGACTTTTACTTCAATTTCTAATTCTTTTATTTTTTCATTAATGACACTGTCTCCTGTAGTGACATTACTTTCACCAGAAGTTTTCGCTTCGAGTTCAGCATAACGTTTTTTCCATTCTTCAACCGTATCTTCAAGAACTTTTATTTGAGACTTTAAATTTGCAACCTCTTGCTGATATTCGGATATTGTTTTAGGCTTTGTTATTTCTTGAAATTCAGTTTTTCCTTTTTCTAAATCCTCTTGGGATTTATTCGCTAGAATTCTTTCTTTGCGTTTTTTAAGCTCTTCGACTGTTTGCTCGGGTAAAAAGTCAAGCGGGTTAAAGCCAGTTCCGCCGTGTTTGGTCCTTCTTTTTCTAACTTTTACAAACAACGGCACGCCTCCAACTGCTTCACCGCAAATTATAGCCTCACCTTTATCTAAACCTTGAATATCTGCCTTATTTTGACTACTTAAATCTTCAGCACTTTGGATGGTTATTTTAATATCGTTAACATCAGAAAGTTGATGTATTATCCAGGTTCCTGCTTGCGCCCTAATCGTTGTATCTAATAATTGGGGTCTCTGAGTTCCTAAAACTAGATTTGCACCGAATTTACGCCCTTCTTGAGAGAATAACTTAACCGTTTCGCATGTTTCGGTTCTTTTTTTCCCTGCAAATAAATGTGCTTCATCTAAGAATAGATAGAAAGGAGGTATCTTCCGTGAGACACTTGCCTGATATAACAGTTTTAATAGCCTTCCCGTAATTATTTCTTGAACCTCTAGCGGTAATCCTCTTAAATTAATAATCGTACATAAATTCGGAGCTACAATATCAGATACATCAAGAGAAAAGAGATATTCAATATCAATATCAGCACCCTTATTTGCATTTAAATCAGCGAATTCAATAATTTTATCAATAAATTCACTTTCTTTTCCTCCTTTTTTAAAGCTTTTAGGCACAATTTGACCAATATCTTCCTGAGAGACACCAGAATTCTCAGAGATATCGGGTGCATGGGGAATTTCTGAACTTAAATCTAATTTCTTATTACAATTATCGCAATATTTTATATCTCCCTTAATCTCAGCACCGCACCAAGGACAATATTGGTTAATATCTTCTTCCTCAATTAATTCTTCAGAAGCAACCTTTAAACTTGAATATTCTCCATGTCTATCAACAATAACGACAGGAATTCCCTTTTTGAGAAATTCTTCACATAAAACACCCATTGTGTAAGATTTTCCCGAACCTGATTTTCCCGTAATAAAGATTCTGCCAAAATTTTTAACCAAGAGATAAACATTAATCGAATATCCGATCAAATTTCCCAAAAAAACAGATTTTTCAGGCGGATTCTGGATTCCTAATATATCCTTTATTTGTTCTTCAGATGCAAGATAAACTTCCGAACCCATATCAAAAGGACGCATAGGTCTCTCGCCGATAATTTGTATTTCCGCCATTAAACCCTGCTTATCACTCCACATATTTATAATACCGGCAATATAAGGCTTCTTATCTTCACCGCCATCATAAAGGACGAAAAAACTATTCCGCCCGACCTCAGGATTCGTAATTAATAATTGTAATGTATGAGTGGTTGTCTTACCGATAAGCCTTCCGGCAACGACTTTTTCTTTCGATTCATCGCTCATTTTTCTCACTTGTTAAAAATAAAATCAAATATTTCTATAAAACTCATCTTAAATTAAATATAAATATTTA
>CAZVTX010000163.1:0-8149 GCA_964629395.1 uncultured archaeon | reverse complement strand
TATGGTGAAAAATCGAAGAAAATTTATTAAAAAAGGGGAATCTGCATTTAATTCTACATTTGCATTATATTTAATCCCCAAGCTTATTCCTCTATTGCAAATATATCGCCCCGATTTAGCTCAGAAATGTAAAGAAATATTTAAAAATCTTAAAAATGCAATTCTTAAAGCCACAAATGGAAAGTGGTTTTATCGTGGTTATGATGGCATGGGTAATCCAATCGGAAATGATAATATGTTTTTAGAACACCATACATGGCTTCTAATTTCTAAAATATTGAATAAAGAACATGCATCTAATTTAATTAAACAGATTTATGAAAATCTTGATAAACATTCTCCGATTGGGCAATATATCTCCTATCCTGCTCAAAGAACAAAATTTAATCTTCTGCCCGAAGGATGGGATGTGAACGGAGGTATTTGGCATGCTATGAATTCCCTCTTAACTTGGGGCTATTCTCTTTATGACCCCGAAAAAGGGATAAATTCGTTAATTAAAAATTCTATGACGAGAAGAGCTGAAGTATACCCCGATTTATGGTACGGGATTTGGAGCGGTCCGGATGCATATATCGCTGATTATGCTGAGAATGCAGGTCAAGCATTTTACCACTTACCTACGCCGATGTGCGATTTTCCGTTAATGAATTTAAATTTACATGCATGTTATTTATTATCATTAATAAAATTTATCGGAATCGAAGCAGATTATGATTCAATAACAATAAACCCATCAATTTCTTATCGTAATTTTCAATTTTTTTCTCCTTTAATTTCTATCTCATCTGATAATAAAAGTTTGATAATAGAGATTAAAGGAATAAATATATATAATTTAATTTTAAAAATAAGAAAACCAGATTTTATTGCAAAAGATTTTACAGCTTATATTAATGAAAATAAAATTATTGGAAAATTTGGGGAATACAAACTTGATAATAACATAATAATGATTAAAATTAATAAAGATTATAAAAAAATAAGAATACTTATAACAAATAAAAATACTAATTCTGGTTAGTACTAATTTCAATTAGGGATAATCTAAAATTAAATTTAAATGTTTTATTATTTATTCTTGGAGTTTTTACTTCCATAAAATATAAAGATACAAGATGGAATT
Organism: uncultured archaeon; assembly: GCA_964629395.1. Lineage (GTDB taxonomy): Archaea > Asgardarchaeota > Lokiarchaeia > Sigyniarchaeales > SOKP01 > CAZVTX01. The sequence goes on along the minus strand of CAZVTX010000163.1, from coordinate 7,023 downwards.
AACCAAATTCCAAATAAAAAATAAATAATCCTTAAAGAAGGATTATTTAAATAATTTAAAATAAAGCTAACGTAAGCAACAATTATAAAGTTAAAAGTACCAAAAGATAACATATACATTTTCTCTTTAATGGTGATTTCTCTAAATTGAGAGAAACCTTTATAAAAATTATAATAATAGGAATTGCAATATAAAATATCGATAATATTAAAAGATATAATGTAAATGAGAGACTCCATACAGGCTTCCAATTAGTTGATTCATTAATAATAACTCCATTCGGAATTAGAAAAGCAGGAATTAATAGAAAATGATAAAATAATATAATTAAAAATTGTTTTTTTCTCGTTATTACTGTTTCTGGTCTATAAATTATTAAATAAAAAAGTAATAGGAAAATATTCGAGAGCATTATTAAATAATCTACCAAATAATGTAATAAGCATACAATTTTTTCTACTTGAATAAGACTATAAAAAATATTAATCCCCATCAAGATGCCTCCAGTCAAATAGAACAAAAAGAGATATTTAGTAGGTAAATCTCTATTTCTTTTAATAATTTTAAAAGCTAAAAAGAAATAAAATGGAGAACTAAATCCAAATATAAGTAAGATCTGTAATAATCTGAGATCCAAAATTATCCCATATTCATCTTTTATGTAATACTATTGATTTTTAATATATTTAAAGAAAAATTTCAATCATTAAACCTATTAATAAGCTAAATTTTTAAAATTAAGATAAAATATTTAATAAAAAGGAATTTCGAATTTTAATTAAGATATATGAATGACTTATTTGAAATAAAATTCATATCTGAGAAAAAGGGAAGAGGATTAGTTGCTAAAAAGGATATTCGTCGTGGAACTCTTATCGATATTGCTCCGGTTCTCTTAATCCCTAATGATGAGTGGCAATATATTGCCAAAACCGTTGTATATAATTATTGTTTTATTTGGGATGACCCGAAATATGAGGGAGAATATTATAATGCCCTTGCACTTAGCATTATGCAATTGATGAATCATTCTTATGATCCTAATGTTAGATATGTCTATGATTATGAGAAGCAAATTATAAAATTTTACGCAAGGAAGAATATTAAAAAAGGAGAAGAGCTCACTATAAATTATAACGGAAAAGTTGATGATAAAAGTCCCGTATGGTTTGAAGTAGAGGAATAAAAAGAAAATAAAACGATTAGCTACTTCTTTCTAAGAGATTTTAAAATTTTTAGATTCTGGGCGTATTTCTTATCGCCTTCAGGAGTTTCTAAGATTCCTGGTAAATCTTTAAATCTATCATCATTAACAAAAAAACCAAAGGCTTCCTTACCAATTTTTCCTTGCCCTATGTGGGCATGTCGATCGACTCTGGAACCGCATTCTTTATCCGTGTCATTCAGGTGAAATGCCTTTAAATAATGCAGCCCTATAATGTCATCAAATTCCTCCCACATCTCATTATATTTTTTCTTGGTTGTAAAATCATAACCGGCGGCAAAAGAATGTGCCGTATCAAAACATACACCGATCCTTTTTTTATCCTTAATTTTATCAATTATAGTTTTAAAATGATGGAATTTATTTCCTAAGCCTTTTCCTTGACCCGCCGTTGTTTCTAATAATATTATAAAATTATATTCTTTTGTTTCGTCTAATAATTTATTTAATTGATCAGCTATTTGGGATAATGCTTCCTCTTTTGTTATTTCATTTTTATTCGATACGGGAATGACACCTGGATGCATATTCTCGTATTCCAAACCTAATTGTCCAACTTTAATCAATTCATCAAGCATAGCATTGTAGGACTTTTCTAATTTCTCTTTATCGATACTTGCCAAATTTATTAAATAACTATTATGAGAAATAATAGGCCAAATATCATCCTTATTATTTTCTCGCTCCTCAAGAAATTTATCTATTTCGGCTTGCTCCAGCGGTTTTGATGTCCAACTTCGGACATTTCTAACAAAAATTTGGGCGGTCTCACAGCCTAAATTTTTGCACCTTTCAAAAATTTTATACTTTCCTCCGGCAACGCTTACATGTGCTCCTAATCTCATGAATTTTATATCACCAAAATTTAAGATTTCCTAATATTTTCTAATAATATATTCTCATATATAACATAATTATATTCATATAAATGAAAAAAAGATATGTCAATACAGGCTAAATTTGAAGGAATTTGTAGAATCATAGGGAGTATCGCAATATTAATTACAACCTTTATTTTTGCGTGGTTTTATTCAATATTTTTTCAATGTTTGCCCATTACTTTAATAATTATTACTTTAATTATACCTTGGTTAATTATTATTATTTTGCGTAAATTAGAAATTGACTTAATTTCAAATAACTTTTATGATTATTTAATTTTTCTCATTATCTATTCTCTGGGACTTTCAATCATAGGTTTATATGCATGTCTTCCAAGAACTTATTATATACAATATTTTACGGCATTAATTTCCGAAATTCTTGTATGCATTTCTTGGAATTATGCATTATCGATCAAAAAAATGGAAAAATTAATATTTGTATTTTGCGGTACAGGTGTTTTTATTTTAAATTTAATTTATTACTTAATGAATTTTGGAATTCTTATTGCTTTATTTCTTTTTCTAAGTGGTTTTTTATTAATCTTAATCGCTGAAGCAATAATGAAAAAAAAAGGAATGCTGAAATATCTTTAAATTTAAAATTTTAAGGATTTGACGCATCTAATCTTTTCCAAAAGTTTTTAAGATCTTCTTTTGGAAATGTATAAGTTAAATTAGTGGGCGGACATGGTTCATTTCTGAAAAATTCAGGCACATCATTATCATCATTAGTAATACCCGCTTTCTCGTTAAATTCCAATTCATTTCTTAGCATATTTTTACTAATGTTAATTACATCATTTCTGCTCAAATTAGTTCCCAATAAGGCGTTTATAGCATCAGCACAGATTTCCATATTTTCATAACTTGGTCCTATGAAATAACAGCAACCCATAGAATCCCAAACGCCAATATATAATTGAAGTTCATATGAAAGTTCATATTTTCCCTCATCTTCCGTTAAAGCTCCGTAATCCTTATCGGCTCTCGCCGATCTCCCTGCTATAGCAGCACCTGATGTATGATCTGCACCCATCGGAGATGTTGCAAAAGTAACACCCATACCTTTAAAAACTCTTGGGTCATATGCAGGAAGTCCTTGCCCTTTAACTTGAGGGATTCGTTTTGCATTTAAAATTTCACCGATATTTTTAACACCATTTCCGTATAATTTTCCGATATCGGTGTTATTCCTAATTTCTTTATCCAAGAGATCTATAACAGATTTAGCATCACCCCATTTGAGTTTTCCGCAATCCATTGCAACGCCTACTGTCCCGCCAAATTCTATTGTATCAATACCTATATCATCACAATAATGATCAATCCATGCAAGACTTTCTAAATCATTTATCATTAAATTAGTTCCATTTAGAGCCATAGTCTCGTATTCTAATGATGAGGTAATATGATTCCCCTTATCATCGACCACTAGATTGGAGCATTTAATAGCACATGTGGGACAGCATGCAAGGCGTTTTTTACCGCCTCGTTTTACTACAAATTCATGTAGAGCTTCGCCGCTAATGTCATCAATCTTATCAAATGAGCCCATTCTAAAACCTTTAGTAGGAATTCCGCCGTATTCGCTCATAGGTTTCATCATCATCGGTGTCCCATAAGTAGAGAATCCCTCCCTTTTTGCAAGACTCAACGCAAATGGTTTTGAAATCTCTCTAAATTTTTTAATATCTTTTATTTTTACCTTTGAAGTTTTTGAAGGTTCTATTATTATTGCCTTTACCTTTTTAGAACCCATAACGGCGCCCATTCCACCTCTCGCAGCATGCCTACTCGGATATCCTTGTAGATCATTAACGGCAACTGAGGCTGCTTTCATTAGATATTCCCCTGCAGGGCCTATAGAATATATTCCGATTTTATTACCAAATCGTTCGTAAAGCTTTTCACTTAATTCATAATTTCCCATTTTGGCATATTCTAAGGCAGATAAGATTTTTATACCATTATCTCCTATATGAATCAATTTTAATTCAGAAGCAATTCCTTCGAGTACAATTGCTCTTATACCTCTCATGGCAAGCATCATTGCACATCTTCCACCAGCGTTTGCTTCCTTAATCCCATTGGTTAATGGACTTTTGGCGCCTACTGATGTTCTGCCCGAATTTGGAAACGGTGTTCCTGTAAGAAGCCCGCAAGCAATTATTAATTTATTTTCAGGACCTAAAGGATCGCATTTTGGAGGAACTTCATCATGAACTATTTGAGATGTTAGCGCTCGACCACCTAATAAAAAATATTTGGAATTTTCTGAAATTTCCTCAAATTTGCAAACTTCTTTATTTAAATTTATTCTTAAAATCTGCATGAATTTAAACCTCATTTAAAATTTTTCATAATGAACTATTTGCTCTAAAGGCTTTCTATCATGAATCTCTCCTTTAGGCTTAGTGGGATAGCCTAAAGGGGTCAATCCCATAACTTTATAATCATCAGGTATTTCTAATATTTTCTTAATTTTTGACTCATTAAACCAACCGACCCAACAAGTAGCAAGCCCCTCAGCCGTAGCTGCTAAGATTAAATGTTCAAAACAAATACCGAAATCAACACCATAATATTTTTCACCATTACTATTCTTACCAGAACCGGATTCCTTAATTATCCCAATTATATACATTGGTGCATCCTGAAATTTTTGCTTTTGTCCGATTGCTCTCCAAATCTTTTTTACAGTCTCGGGATTTTGAACTATAATATATTCAACACCTTGCATATTAGCCCAAGTGGGCGCTAATCTCGCTGCCTCTAAGATTTTTTCGATTTTCTCCTTTGGCGGCATATCCAGTTTATAAAAGCGATAACTACGTCTCTTTTTTACAACTTCATAAAAATCCATTTTAATTCACATTAATTTATTCTTTTTATTTTAAAAATAAGTTATTGGTCTTTTTAAATAGTTAATATTTTTAATTCTTATTAAGAATTTATTAAAATTAAGTAATGATAAAAAGAAAATAATTTATTAATTAAACTACTTCAAAATGATCCTATGATGATTATATTTAGAATAGAGCGAATTAAAATCAGGATTTTACCACTTTTATAAAAAAAATTCTTTTTTTGAAATTTATTTCAAAAAGATTAAACAATCATTTGATTAAATACAATTTTGTTCAGAAATATTTAAATATACACATAACAATTATTGGCATATCACATGATATTAAAAATTTCAATCAACGGACATTAAATGTTTATCATAATTTTCCGTATTTTATTCAAAATATAACATTAAACCCATGATGAAATATGAAAAATCATTACCGTGCTCTTTTAAAAAATAATCGAATTGATGACGATGTAGCCAACCCAATAACTGAATGTTGTGATAATCCACTTATAGAATCAAGGGATGGTAATAAAGTTTGCTTAAATTGCGGGATGATTTTTGAGCGAACCTTTGTTGGGAATGAAAGAAGAGCTTATACAATGGAAGAGATCCAGAATCGTAGGAGGACAGAACCAAGATGGCGTGATTTTGGCCCCCGAACTATGCTCCCTAATACTAAAACAGATTCAAAAGGTCGCTCAATTGGAGCAAAGGAGCAAGCACTTTTTTCAAGATTATCTAAAATTCAGAATTCCCTCATTTCTAGCATCGAGCGTAATTTTTGGGAAGCTAAACCAAAACTTAAGATGTTATGCTCTAAATTAAATATTCCTGAATATATTGGAGAGACTGCATGGAAGATATATTCTGTTGTTGCTAAAAAGAAATTAACCATGGGTCGTTCTATTAATGGTTTTATTTCCGGCTCCCTTTATGCAGCCATTCGTGTTCATGATTTCCCGAGATTATTAGATGAAGTTTGCGAAGCATCGTTAACTCCAAGAAGAACCGTCCATAGAAGCTTAGCAATGATTATACGTGAGGTCTTACCGGAATTAAATCTAAAATATCAGCCAATTACAGCCGAGAGTTTAGTATTCAGATTTGGTAATGAATTAAATTTACCGATGAGTATCCAGCAAGAGGCAATAAAAATGTTAAGAATGGCATCTAAGAATGGGCTTGAGCGAACCGGCAAAGATCCTAAAGGACTCGCAGCAGCATGTATATATATAGCTGCTAAAAATGGACAATTGAGAAAAACCCAATCGAAGGTTGCCGATATTGCAAAAATAACTGAAGTAACTTTAAGAAGTAGAGCTAAACAAATTAAAAGCAGATTAAATAAATTATAAATTATTTTTTTAAAAATTATTATATTATTTCTTCTTTTCGCTTATTTTCGATTTCAATAATCCACTTTAATGCTGTTCCTGAAGTAACAATCGCAATTACGCAATATTCACATGCCACTGAAATAAAGAAAAACCATAGTGCCCCTCCTATTGGATAAGCTCCCAATTCCTTACTATAAAGTGCTGTCTGAAAAGTATAATTCTCATCAATAGATACCTTTAAATTTCCTAAAATTACAAGGTATTCCAATTTAGTAAATGTCAATATAAAAAGTAGCATTCCTATAATTAAAAAATGTTTTGCAAACAATAATTCTTCAATTGATTTTCTCTTACCGATAATATAAAAGGCAATTCCTAAAAGAATATAACAGCATAAAATAATTAATAAGCAAATTACGGCAAAAAAGCCATCAATTGAAAGATAATCGGTAGTTAATAACATATCTTTAATTAATATTTTTTCTCCGTTAAAGTTTAATTTTATATTTATGAAAATCAAGCCTACAATCAGTTCAGCTATGGATGAGGCAATAAAAAAGACAGACAATACAATTAGAGATTTGCAAATAGCAGAATACTTTACCATTAATATTCACTTTTATATGGTTGTTTTAAATTATATATAACATCTTTTTATAAAAATATAAATAAATTATAAACATAATATTTTTTTTGACAATAAGACTTTTTAAATTATTT
>CAZVTX010000162.1:0-8151 GCA_964629395.1 uncultured archaeon | reverse complement strand
AATATTAAACTTTATTAATAAAAAAATCAAATTAATTTTTGACTATAAGTGAATCGTTATTCATTGTAATAAATTAAAAAATGTGAGAGGAAAACTTTAAAATGGCAAGAAGAGATATTGCTTGGTATGAAGATCCAAATCTAAAAAATCTATATATAAAAGCTTCTAGTAATGCCATGCGAAGTTACCATACGGCTTTAGTTTCTCCTAAAACAACCTTTGTAGGATCTAATAGCTTAATAGATTTAATTAACCATCTTGGCGCTTATTTAGACGAAGAAGAAAAACGGATTCTTATTGTGGTTGACAAAGATTTAAGAAAAATGGGTGAAAAAGTAGCAAAGATGTTAAAAGAATTGAAGAATATAGACTCAAGAATCTTTGACAATGTATTACCTGAAGCACCTAGATCTTGCGTTATGGACGGAGTTGAGGTTTGCAAAGAATATGATCCAAAAATTATGATCGCCATTGGTGGCGGTTCTGCTATGGATACGGCAAAAATGATTTTATTATTATATGAACGTCCGAATATAAATTTGAATAATATTATGGCACCATCATATGCGGGATTAAGAAAAAAAATCTATTATTTAGTTGCCATTCCAACGACAAGCGGTACTGGCTCAGAAGCGACATATAATGCTGTTTTATCAGATACAGATAGAACACCTCCTAAAAAGACCTCCGTTCCGCTTTATGAATTATGTCCCGATTTCGTAGTTTTACACACCGATTTTGTAAAAACAATGCCCCCATATTTAACAATGGGAACTGGAATGGATGCTTTTGCACATGCCGTTGGCGCTTATGTCCTTACTGCGAGTAATGAATATACAGATATACATAACTTAAAAGCAATTGAGATGATTTTAAAATATCTCCCAAGGGTAATGAAAAGAGGCAATGATTTAGAAGCAAGGGCAAAAATGCAACTTGCAGCCTATTTGGCGGGAATTGGATTTATTAATACCGCTGGAGCAGGAATAGAACATTCATTAGGACATTCTTTTGGCGGAATATTTCATTGTCACCATGGTGTTGCTGTTGGATTATTTACTCCAGCATCTGTTGCTTATCAATCGAAAGTAACTGATCGCTTTAAGGATTTAGCCAAAATATTTGGGGTAAATATTGAGAATCTACCCAGAGATGAGATTTTGCGTAAATTACTTGAAAAAATACAGTCATTTCAGAAAAAAGTTCAATGTCCACTATCAATTAAGGAACTTGAGAAACCAAAAGTATCCTTAGAAGATTTAAACAATAATATGGAACAATTAGTAAACTATGCTTATAATGATATTTGTACATTGACATCTTCGAGAAAGTTAGATCCCCCTCAAATCAAAAAAATCTACGAGATTGCTTTTGAGAATAAAATTGAAGATTTAATGGAATTATATTATATGTAGGAGGAATGATAAAAAAATGTTTGGATATAATGGTAAAATAGCTTATATTAATTTAACCGATAGAGAAGTCAAAATTAAAGATTTAGACCCAAAAATCGCCGAAATGTATGTTGGAGGTGTAGGATTATCCGCAAAATTAACATATGACTTGCTTTCTGATGAAGATTATGAAATTTTAAAAAAAGATCCTTTTGATAGTAGAAATCCACTGATATTTGCAACTGGTCCTTTAACGGGAACTGCCACACCGTCAAGTAGCAGATATTCTGTTACGGGGATATCGCCATTAACGGGGATATGGGGTGAATCAACATCGGGTGGGTTCTTTCCTGTAGCATTAAAACGTAGTGGTTTTGATGCCCTAATAATTAAAGGTGAATCAAAAGAACCAGTATATTTGCAACTCACTAATGGAGAAATAATTTTTAAAGATGCAACAAAATTATGGGGTAAAAATACCCGTGAGACAATAAATTCAATTAGAGAAGAGCTTGATGATGACAAGATACGAATAGCATGTATTGGAAAAGCAGGTGAAAATCTTGTTAGATATTCCGCTATAATAAATGATGAGGGTAGAGCAGCAGGCAGGTGTGGATTAGGTGCACTTATGGGTAAGAAAAAGATTAAAGCAATTGCGGTTAAAGGATCAAAAAATATTGAATATAATGATAAAGAAAACCTAATAAAAACAGCCAAGAATTCATTAAAATCTGTTCAAAATGCATTTGCTACTAATTTTTTTAGTAACCATGGAACATTATGTTATACTGATATGGGTATGGTGCTTGGTGATGTTCCCGCTTATTATTTTACAAGTTCCGAATTCATTGCAGAAAGGATTACGGGAAGGGCTCTTAAAGAGCAATATCCTGTATTTAAATATGCATGCTCAGGTTGTACAATAGGGTGTGGACGGAAAACAATATTAGAATCTGATGATAAAGAAGAAGAAATAGATGGTCCTGAATATGAAACTTTAGCAGCTTTCGGTCCGCTTTGCGGAATTTTTGAATTTGATTCAGTATTAATAGCAAATCATATGTGTAATCTTGAAGGAGTAGATACAATTTCATGTGGCGTATCAATTGCATTTTTAATATATCTTGTAGAGAATAATATTGCGTTAGACAAAATCAAAAATTATTTGAAGGATATTAATATAAAAGATATCAAATGGGGAAATAAAAAAATTGTAATAAAATTGGTTGAAAAAATAATTAATAAAGAAGATATTGGCGCTCTACTTAGTGAAGGTGTAAAAATAATTGCAGATAAACTGGGTGTTGATCCAGAACTGGCAGCTCATGTTAAGGGTTTAGAAATTCCGATGCATGATCCGAGAGCTTATCACGGACAAGCATTAACTTATATGACTTGTAGTGTGGGAGCTAGCCATGAGAAAGGAGACTTCTTTAATATTGATGGAGATGCAGCAAGTTTTAGAAAAATTACGAGAGGAGATCGATTTAATATAAATGGTCGCGAACATATGGTTATCGCACTTCAAGATCTTACCAATATTTTTGATTCCGCAGTTATTTGCAATTTTCCTCATTTGAGTATCTCTGTAATGAATAGATTATTCAAGGCAGCCACCGGATTTAGTACTTTAGGAAATAGTAAAAAAATGCTTTTAGCAGGTGAGAGAGCAAATAATATTAAACGTTTAATTTCTTGTAAATTAGGGATTTCGAGGAAAGATGACAAATTGCCTAAGATAGTTACTCAACCTTTAAGATCAGGTGGAACTGCGGGTATTGGTTTAGATTTGGAAAATAATTTAAGAGAATATTATAAGATTCGTGGATGGGATTGGGAAACCGGATTTCCAACTGAACAAAAATTAAAAGAATTAGGTATCTTATAATTTACAAGAGAATTTTTAAAAAATTCAAAATTTTTTTCTAAATTTTTATGCTCTATTTATTTTTGATTTACTAATAATTTTTATTCTTAAAATCTTTTGAATATACTAGAAATATAAGTTTTAATCGAAATGCCGCTTACGCCTAAGGCTATTCTGGAAGATTTAAGAAATAAAAATTTAGATATAAATTCTTCAATCCAATTATTATTATCTTTAATTGAAAATGCAGAAAATATTGATTTGAGAAGGGAAAGTCTATATATATTAGATAAAATCTGTTCGAACTTTAATTTTAAAAAGGATTTCATTTTTAAATTATTTGAAAATTTATTAATATCCGATTCAGATGAAAAAATAAGAACAATAGCGGCACATGCTCTTTTTAATTCATTTCCTAAAAGAATTATAAAATTATTTAAATGGATCTTGTCATATGAAAAATCTATATTTGTCATTTTAGAAATTTTGCAATTATTAGGAAAATTGAATGATTCTAAGGAAATTCTTCAACAAGAATTAGAAAAAAAACTAAATGAAAAATATTTATATAATTTAGAATCAATTCAGTATAAAAATGATTATAATACAGAACAAATAGCAAATATTTTAATAAATTATTTTGTTTTGGCTCATTTATCTTATAAATTTGGTTTTTTAAACTATGAATCGAAAGATGGAATTGTTTTTAAACTAAACTTATCGAATATTGATAATCAAGGATTTAGAAAAATTTTTGATTATATTAAACCAATAACATATTTAAAAGATCTTTCTGAGCTTGACTTAAAATTTAATCAATTATGTCAAATCCCAGATTGTATTTCAAATTTGTCTTCTTTGGAAAAATTAGATTTAAGTTATAATAGATTGAAAAGAATGCCTTATTCTATTGGTCTATTAAAAAACTTAAAATATCTTGGTTTAAAATCAAATAGATTAATTTCTATTCCAAAATCAGTTGGCAATTTAATAAATTTACAAGTATTAATTTTAAGATCAAATTATTTAAGATCAATCCCTAATACGGTAGGAGGTTTAAAATCATTAAAAATCTTAGATCTACATGGAAATAAAATAAAAAATCTTCCATCAAACCTTTATCAATTGAAAAATTTAGAAAAATTAGATCTAGGCCGAAATCAAATCTCTGAAATACCACTGTGGTTAAAAGATCTACCAAAATTAACGTATTTAAGCTTAAGCGGAAATCAATTACAAATCCTTCCAGAATGGTTAGGTGATTTACAATCTTTAAAAAAATTAGCGTTATTTGATAATAAAATAAAGAAATTACCTGAATCAATTTGTTTCTTGAATAATTTAGAACAATTAATCTTAAAAAATAATAATTTGGAATCAATTCCTAATTCAATTGGAAATCTGAAATCATTAAAATTATTAAATTTAAGCTGGAATAAACTCAAAAAGCTCCCTGAAAATATTGGAGATTTAAAATCATTGGAATTTTTGAATTTATGGGGTAATAAATTAGAAAGATTACCTGATTCTATTTCAAATTTAAAAAATTTAAAGGAAATTAATCTTAATTTCACTAAAATTAGTAAAATTCCTGAGTCTCTTGAAAAAATTAGCGATTTTATTAAAATTAAGATATAATGAAATAGAGAAAAATGTTAGAGCTTTCGCCAAAAAAAATATTTGATAATTATAAACGAAAAGAAGTAAATAAGGATTTTGCAGAACAACAATTAATCTCTATTATTGAAAATAGTGATAATGTTTCAATTAGGCTTGAATCTCTAAAATTTCTTGGAAAGATTCATTCTAAAAGTAATAATGTTTTTAGATTATTAGAAAACTTATTTATTTCAGATTTATATGAACAGGTAAGAATTTCGGCAGCTGTTTTATTAAAAGAGAATTATTTGATAAAGGCTCTCACTCCAATGAGGTGGGCTCTAGAACATGAAGATTCACGTGAGATTCTCTCAATAGTATTCAAATCCTTATTAGATATTATTTCGTATATTGAATCTATAAAAAATAAAGATGCTGAAGATATACTTTTAAATGAGGTTCAGAAAATTAAAGAAAAAAATTTTTCTATATGTTTTGAAAGAATACATAGAAATAATTCTGAAAAAAAATTAAGTTGTGGATTACTTTCAGATATTCTCAGAAATTATTTTACCTTAATATATTTAAGAAAAACATTCTGGCGCTTAAAATATTCAATAGAAAATTGTATGATAACTAAACTTAGTTTTAAATTTAAGGGATTAACAAGAATTCCAAATGCTATTAAATATCTGAATTCATTAAAAATTTTAAAATGCAGATATAATCAAATAGTTGAGCTTCCTGAATGGATTGGAAATTTAAGTAATCTTGAGGTTTTAAATTTAAATATGAATACTTTAAATAGAATTCCTGAATCAATAGGAAATCTGAAAATGTTAAAAATTCTGTCTTTATGGAAAAATGAATTATTGAAATTACCCAAAAATATTACCAAATTAAAATTATTAGAGAGTCTTATTCTTAGGATTAATCATATTATAGAATTACCAGAAAATATTGGAGATTTGACCAATTTAAAAGTGTTAGATCTCCATGATAATAATTTAGAGTCGATTCCGGAAACTATAGGAAATTTAATTAATTTAGAAAATCTAAATTTAAGTTGGAATGAAATAAAAACTTTACCAGAATCCATTAAAAATCTAAAAAGTTTGAGAATTTTAGATTTGGGAGGAAATAAAATAGAAGATTTACCGGAGTATATTGGAAATTTAAATAAACTTGAATATCTTAATATTTCACGGAATAATATATCTAAACTCCCAAAATCTTTAATAAATTTGAATAAATTAAAAGAGATTTACATTTCAGAAAATAATATTAGTAAAAATGATAAAATTCTCAGAGAATTAAAAGAAAAGAATGTGAAAATTTATTGAGTTTTGTATAATTCTTTTATCTCTTGAACGGTTGTTATGTCCTTAGCTCCTTTTTCGGGTCGAAATCTTTGAAAAACCGGAAATCTCATAGAATATCCGAGAGTACTAAATTTATCGCTTTTTGTAATCTCATCACCGATTATTTCTATAACAATCTCCGGTTTTAGCCAAACATCGGGAGTATCCTCGCAAATAACTTGAGGATCTTTTTTAGATAATTTTAATCTTTCAACATCATTAGTTAGCTTTTCCATTACTTCATCTGACCATCCAGAAGCAATTCTTGTAAATCCTAAAAATCGATCATTTTCAGGATCATAAACGGCACCAATATACGTTCCAAATACACCAGTCCTCCTTCCCTTTCCATAAAAAGCGCCCACTAAAACCACATCTATTGAATCTTTGAGTTTTCCCCCCTCTAAAGATTTTAACTTAATCCAGAGAAAACCACGATTACCAGCCTGGTAAACTGAATCTTTCTGAATAGATTTTGCCATTATACCTTCATTTCCTTTTTCCCTTGCTTTATGAAAATAATCTAATAATTCTTCGGTGCTATTTATCTGAACGGAATCAACTAGCCGAATTGCATCGCTTTCATTAACAATTTCTTCTAATTTGTTTCTACGTTCGGGAAATGGTTTATCTATATATTGCTCTTCTTCATATAATAAAAGATCAAATAGAAAAAGACAGACAGGAATTTCTTTTACCATACTTTCTACATCATATTTTCTTCTTCTTTTACTTAATACTTGAAATGGAAGCATTTTTTCATAAAAAGGGTCCATCGCTACGACTTCTCCCTCAACTATAAATTTTGACCCCTTAATATTTTTCAAAACATTTTCACATACATCGGGATATTGTTCTGAAATATCTAATAATCTCCTTGAAAATAATTTAACTTCATCATCTTTTTTATGAACTTGTAAGCGCTCACCATCTAATTTATATTCTGCAACAAATGGTTTACCCAATTTATTTATAATCTCAGGATAAGGAACGCGAGATGCAAGCATCATCCTAATAGGGATTCCTACTTCTACCTTTACCTTTTTTACATCATCTAATCCTTTTTCAGCAAGTAATTTCGTAATATAACCTAAATCAGGATGAAGATTAAATGCCCTCTCGATTATATCTCTATTTTCTTTGGAACCCGTAAAACCTAATGAAATTCCATCTATAATTGTCTGAGTTGATACGCCAACTCGCAAGGTAGAAGTTATAATTCTTAATAGATATTTTGTCTCTAAAGGAGAAATTCTATTCATTAAACCTCTAAGAATACTAAGTTTTGTATCATGAGAACCGGTTCCTTCGGTCGAAGCAATTTTTAATAGAGCAGAATAAAGTTCCGATATTTCTATTGACTCATACTCCACTTGAGTTTGATTATGAAAATCCAATAAAGATTTTTGTTTTTTCTTTTTAGTTAAAATTATTTGAGCTGTAAGTCCGATGTCACCTTTTTTTAGAAGAAGCTGTTTTACTTTATCAGGATTTATTCCAGAATGTAATGAAATTGCCTCTATTATCATTTTTTCCGCTAAACCCATTTTTGGAAACTGTTTAATATTTGATGTTAATTGACCTTGCAATAAATAGACTATTTTATCAACATCCGAATAGTCTCCTGAATTTTTAATATCTTTAAAAAAATTTGCTAACAGGTCAATCATTTCCAATCTTTTAGTTGTTCCCTCTAATTGTGAAAATAGTTCTGCAAGTTTGCTAAATTTCATATTATTCTCACTTTATATATAAAAATCCGATTATATTAATAAAACAAATTTTAACAATTAAAGGATTCTCTTTTTTTAATCTACTCTTCTTATTTAATACAAATTTATTAATACCAATTTATTTTTTCCTTTTGATTATCAGTACTTGATTAAATAATAATCCACCCCCATTCTATTAATTCTTTTATTCGACA
>CAZVTX010000161.1:0-8175 GCA_964629395.1 uncultured archaeon | reverse complement strand
TTCTTCTTCTAAAAGTTCGGAAAATTCATATTCTTCGGGATCAATTGTTCTAAACATTAAATAGCTTATTATTACGATAATCGAGCTCATGATTGTAATAATAAAATAAAGAGTAAAGAAGTCAGAGATTATCGGTGCTACCTGTGCGAACATGAATGCTAAAATGAGGCTCCCGAAAGATTGACCTAAATTTGAAAATGAGATTAATAAAGCATAATACGTGCTCTTAAGGTCGGGAAAATTCTTTTTTGCAATATCTCCCCGAATGGTTTGCCCCACTATTGTAATTGAACCGTATATGAAGCCGAAGATAATTTGTGCGGTATATCCTAAGATGAAGCCTACAAAAAAATTACTTATTATACATATAGGTATATAAATTGCATAAGTTAGATTAGTTGCCTTTCTTCGGCTTTTATCTGCGACCCATCCCATTAATAGAGAGCCTAATATAATTCCGAGTCCGCTAAAACCCGCAATAAGTATATTTATTATTATAAAGGCATCCGTGGTCTGCCCTGCCTCAAGTGAAAGTGTCGCCTCTTTTACATCAATAATCCCCATTGTAATCAGCATGAAATAATAAAAAGCTCCCATAATTAACGGATATCCCATAGCAGTTATTAATGTCCACCCAAATACCTTCCAATTCTTTCTTTCGGTTGCAATACGCTTTAAATCCTTAAAAACCTCGGGATTTTTTACAATAGGGGGCTCCTTTATAAAATGTGTTACGACACAGCTGATAGAAAGATTAATACCCGTTATAAGAAAAAGTAGCGGAACGATGCCCATCCAATAGAATACAAGTCCTAAACCTGCTGCTCCCGCACCACCGACCATGAGCATCGTCCAAGTATATCCCTGCACTTTTGCCAATTTGTTTTTGGGTGTTACATCCAATATTAACCCATCTAACGATGTATCTGCAAATGCCATTCCTATATTAGCAATAAGCAAATAAAACATTAAATATGAATAAATTGTCTCATCTAAAGGCAATAAATAAGTCATTAAAATCCAAGTAATACCGGCAAGGATGCCAAAATAAAAGATAAAAGGAAATCTCCTGCCCCATTTTTCAGAGCCCCATTTATCATTTGCTAAACCGACAAGAACTTTCAGACTCCAAGGTAATAGGGCATAAAATCCAATAATGGCAAGAAGGGCAATATTATAGCTCCCAAATACAAATAATAAATAATATGGTAAAATTGCCGGGATTGCTTGATGGACTCCTTCCCAAAAATAAAAATATGAAAAAATGAAGCTATAATATGATTTGTAATTTTTTTCTAAATCAAATATATTCTCAATGCTCATTACTTAATTCTCTCTTTTATCCTTAATAAAATTAGTTATTCTTATCAGTATTACAACGATATACTTCTAAAATAAAAAAAGAACTGTGATATGAAAGCTAATAGGAAAAAAAGAAAAGGGATAAGCCCCCGGTGGGATTTGAACCCACGACCTTCCGATCTTCTTTCAGAGGGCGTATTTCCCTCCGAATACAAGTCGGATGCTATACCGCTAAGCTACGGAGGCATATGAAAATAAATTTCTTGATCATTTATTATAAATAATCCTTAAATTTTAATTTTTTGGAATTTAAGACTATCAAGTGTTTTAAATTTAATGAAAATAAATCCCTAAATGATTATTCAGTATTAATTTTTGGAATACAAATAATTAAAAATTAATTTTTCTTTTTGATCAATCAGTCAGATAAAAACTTTAATAAAAAAGAGAATATAATGCCCTTTACAAAAGAGGATGTAACTGCGCTTGCGTATAAGATATATAAGCAAAATGAAAGTTATGAAAAATCAATTTGGCGTTTAGCTGAGCTCTGTGTTACGATAAACAAGAATATTATTGACGGATATGATATAAAGCCTTTAGAGACGGATAATCTGGTATTTTTAATCAGACCTGATGTTAACGGGAGACTATTAGAACCATCTGAAGATGAGATAAGGGAGGTTGCAGAGATTATTTATCATGAAAATCCCTCAAAGAGCCAATTGGATTGGTTTATCGCAGAGAAAACGCTATTGCTTAAAGAGGTTAAGGAGATAATCGAAAAAAATTTACATAAGACAAATAGAGATTAAATAAAAATTAATAAAATAATTCCATTATTGCGTTGCTGCGGTAATCGTACAATCTTTAATCTTAAATGTCGGTATAAATGTACTTGTAGGAACTTCCCACCACATTATTTGTTTTTGGTCGTTTCCGATAGCCTCAATTCTCTCAAACATTCCTAAAAGAGTTTCGGTTAACCTTAATTTTCTGACCGGCTTTTTAATTTCCCCGTTTTCTATTAAAAACATCCCATCACGGGGAATTGTAGAGAATTTTCCCTCCAAATAGCTTGTAAAACGTGTATACCAATTTGAAGTAATTAATAGAGTTGGCTTTTTTGATTCAGCAATTATCTCATCTACGGAATAATCTCCGGGTTCATAAATATAATTTGAAGGAATAGGAGCAAGAACCTTTGGTCCGATATCCTCATCCACTAACCCTCCGAGATAAGAATTTCCCGTGCTTTTCGCCTTTTTTGGAAGCTTCTTTAATAATAATCTAATGATGGGCCAGAGCTTAGCACTGGATGTGTTATGAATTATATTTGTAAAAATTCCGTTTTTTATGATTTCTGTTTTTTGTGAGGGTGTTCCTTCAAAATCGAAAGGTCTACTATTTAATCCTTCGGGAATTGTTGCATCATCAGATATATTAAGATTTTCAGGTCCAACTTTTTTATTCAGTTTAAATCTGAGCGGTGTCATTTGCCCGATTAGATATACAACATTAGCACCGTCAACCAGATGATTAAAAACATTAGCTGCAACAGTTGGAGTTAAAATAACATCATATTTTCCTGGTTTGCCTTGTTTTCCGCCTACAGCCATTTTTGCTAATTTACCTGCATTCTTACCCGTTTCTTCAAATTTTTTTTCTATATTATCGAGATTTCTTCCTACAACAATATCTTGCCCGCTACTTTCTGCATCAACAAAAGCTCTTATCGTTAAACGATAATAAGAGCTGTCATAAACTCCTCCATTTTCATAACCCGTAAGAACTCCCGTTTTATAATCCCCAAAATATAACACTCCTGCAACTTTTTTCGCTCCTTCTTCTAATGAAGCATTAATAGCAGACATTACGAGATCGGGGGCCTTATTTGGGAATTCTTTAATTCGATCATCATATAAACCATCGATTTTTTTATAACTCTGTTTTTTCTTTTCCATACCCCAGTATAGAAAACTTTTAGGAGATTGCTTAAGAATTTTTACTGAATCACCGATTTTCTTTTCAATTGATTCTTTATTAGGATTTTGCACACTAATAACCGTAAAGCGTCTTCCTATTGCAAGAAATATTTCCAGTAAATCTAAATTCCATTGTTTTATTGTATCAATTTGAGAATTTGAAAATCTTATCTGATGTTCTTTTCTCTTAGATAATTTTGCAATAACATCTTTAGCACCTTCCCTATGTGCAATATCAACCGTAATTTTTAACAAATCTTTTATATCACTCATCTTAATCACCTACTCTTATATTTTCTAATTTTACGGTTGGACCACCAATGCATACGGGCACCCCTTGCATTGGATCACCCTTTCCGCATAAACCTAAAGTTGTAGTAATTTCTTTTCCAACAGCGGTTACATTTCCTAAGATACCTTGGGTAGTTAATTCAAGAACCGGTCTTTTAATCATAATATCGGTAATTTCTCCATTCTTTATGTAATAAACTTCTTGTCCCAAATATTTTGACATAAATCTGCGGTCATCAATGTTCCACTCACTAAAACTTTTCATAAAAATACCCTCCTTTATATCCTCGATGAGTTCCTCTAAAGTAAAATCTCCGGGTTCAAAAAAAGTATTTGCCATTCTTGGTATAGGCTCTCTATTATACATAACTGCTCTTGCAGCAGCATTAGATTTAGTATTGAATCGGGCAGCATATTCTCTATTAATTAATAATTCATTCAATCTTCCATTCTTTATCAAATATCTTCGCCTTGCCTTAACGCATTCGTCATCATAGAGATAAAAGCCAGAACTTTTAGGAATTGTAGGATCATCTATAATTGAAACACATTCATTTCCGATTATAACTTCGCCTAATTCTTTTTCTTTTAGTAGATCCCCATAAAAAGATTCTCCCGCCTGAGCACCTTCTCTCCCCAAGATTCTATCGCCCTCACTTGGATGTCCTACATTTTCATGCGCCATTATCCCTGATACTTCACCGCTAATAACAACAGATATAGGTTTATCGAATTTCATCGCTTTAGCATTTTGTGCCGTTTTAACAAGCCCCTTACAATCATGTATTATGCGATCAATAATTTTTTCATTTTCGAGCCATTCCCATCCAGCAGTACTTCCCATACTTAAAAATCTTTGCTCAGTGCCATTTTTCCCTTTAGCAGTATTCATAGTATTCATGCTTATCAGAGAATTTTGTGATTTTATTTTAGATCCTTCGCTATTTACGATAAATTTTTTATCTGTATATAAAAATAGAAATGCGATTCTATTTTTTAGCGATTTTCCTACTTCGGCTTTTAGTAATTTATCTAAATCTCTAATGAATTGTTGTTTTTCTTCCCTTGCAATATCTTTAAATGGTATTTTTACTTCCGTTTTCCATTCAGCAACTTCTACTTTTTCTTCTGAAAGTGTAATTGGTTCTTTTCTCTTATAACCATCTGCTATTTTAATAAGCTCATCTATAAGAGATTCGATATTTTTTGTTTCTAATTTTTCAGTAGAACCGAAAGCGAAATTTCCATTTTTTAATATTCTTATACCCATTCCTTGTCTCTCATTTTGGACGATGCCGAGAAAGCGACCATTTCTCGCGGTATATGTCTCTTCTGTTGTAGCAATTATTCGCGCTTCTATATATTCAACATTATTATTCATTCCGTATTTAACGGCATAATCCGCAATATCAATATTCAATTCATTCATTTTTTAAAAAATATTTTTTTTCAAATCAGTGGAATTATTAATGATAATATTCGATTTATTTTAATGATAATAGAAATAATCTAAATTGAATTTTTAATAAATTATTAATTCCGAAATCGTTTAGATTATAACGATAACTTGCTTATTAAATATAAATAATTAATATTTTAATCTCATCGTGGTGCTTTAATGGCAAAAAAGAAAAGTAAAAAAAAGGATCCCGGACAGAAATCATTAATTTCTTTCTTAGGATCTACTCCGGAAAAAGAATCCGAAAAAGAGGTTAAAGGAGATGTAAAGAAGAGAGCTACAGAAAAGAAAAAGGAGGAAACTTTGGATAAAGGAGCAATTGAGGATAAAATTAAAACTGTAAAGGATGTAAAAAAACAAAAGAAGGACATTATTAAGAAAGAAAAAGAAGGAATTATTGAATCAACGCAAGAAGCTATAATTGAAGAGGCTAAATCTATTCCGATTCCTTCTGATATGTATTTTCAAGTAAATGATCAGCTTTTCGGTTTAAAAGAAGATAATATTGAATTAGAGCAAATTTCGCGGGAATCTGCGACATCAAAATATATTAGATATTTAATTGAGAAAGGAAAAATCGTAAGCAATTTAGAACGGGGGCTATTATTGGATGTGGATTATGATGGAGGTCAAAATAAAGCATATTGTAAGTTCTATGATTTAGATTCGGGCGAAATAAAAATTTGGATAGATACAACAGATCATGAACCGTATTGCTTATGTAAAAAATCCGTGCAAGAATTGGAAAATAATATAGAACTTACAAATTTTGAGGGTTTTAAACGATTTGAAGAGATAAAGAAAGTTGATCTTTTACGCGATAAAACAATTACTATGACAAAAATATACGGAAAAACTCCGCTTGATATAGGTGGCTCTGGGACTAATATAAAAAATATTCTTAAAAAACAGGGCATCGAAACCTGGGAAGCTGATATTAGATATCATTTAAATTATATATATGACCGAAATTTAATTCCTGGTTTAATTTATAAAATAGAGAAGGGTAAAATAATAAAAATTGATTGTATTGAACAAGACAAGGAATTAAAAAAATTTTCAGAAGAATTACGTGATTTATTTGCAAATGAATCTGAAGAATTAAAAGAATTTGCGGAGAAAAATTTAGAGATTTTTTTAACGCCTATTCCTGATGTAAAAAGATTGGCTTTAGATATTGAAGTGAATTTAGGAGAGCATGATTATAAAATACCCGACCCTCGGCTGGCAAAACAAGAAATTATTACAATTTCTTTTGTTTCCAATGATGGACTTAAAAGGGTCTATATGCTGGAGCGTGAGGGTTTTTCTTATTGTGAAAAACATGATAGTTTTCCGGAGGATGCGAAATTATTTTTCTTTAAGAGTGAAAAGGATCTATTAATCGAAGCTTTTAGGTTAATATGGAAATATCCCATAATTATTACCTTTAACGGTGATAATTTCGATTTAAACTATATTTTTCATAGGGCAAATAAATTGAAAATCGATAGGGATTTAAATCCAATTCAAGTTAAGCGGGGATTCGGTTTTCTATCACGGGCAGAATGCGAGCTTAGAGGCGGGATTCATATCGATTTATTTAATTTCTTTTTTAATCGTAGCATTTCGGGTTATGCTTTTGGGGGAGCTTATGAGCGTGCTTCCTTAAATGCGATTAGTGATGCTCTATTGGGAAAAGAAAAATATGTTCATGAGGAAGAGATTCATGATATGACCTATGATGTTCTTGCGTGGTATAATTTGAAGGATTCTTTGCTTACGCTTGAATTAACTCAATTTAATGATAATTTAGTATGGAACTTAATTGTTCTTCTGTGTAGAATCACCAAGATGCCGATTCATGACTTATTAAGGCATCAAATATCTTCTTGGATACAAAATATTTTTTATTTTGAGCATAGACATAGAAATTTCCTAATTCCAAAGCAATCTGATATAGGTGCATTAAAAAAAGGAGGTTATTCTAAATCTATAATCGAAGGTAAAGGATTTAAAGGTGCCTATGTTGTTACACCTGTTCCCGGCATCCATTATAATGTTGTAGTTATGGATTTTGCAAGTCTATATCCTTCAATTATTAAAGAATATAATCTTTCTTATGAAACTGTATTATGCCCTCACGAAGACTGTAAAGATAATTTTGCCAAAGGAATTCCATATTATATTTGCACACATAAAATGGGTATATTTGCTTACGTTGTAGGCTTTTTTAGAGATATTAGGGTTAAATATTTTAAACCTCAATCGGGAAATAAGAAAATTTCTAAGGAACAACGTGCTTATTTCAATACTATTCAACAAGCTCTTAAAGTTTTTATTAACGGTTCTTATGGCGTTTTTGGGAGTAAGAATTTTCCTTTATTCTGTTTACCCGTTGCTGAAAGTACGACGGGTATTGGAAGATTCTCTATTAAGGCTACTATTAAAAAAGCAGAATCAATGGGTATTAAAGTGCTATATGGAGATAGTGACTCTGTTTTTCTTTTAAATCCTTCTAAGAAGCAATTAGAGGAACTTACTAAATGGAGCAAAGAGAATTTAGATTTAGATTTAGAGGTTGAAAAAGTTTATCAATTTCTTGCATTATCAGAACGTAAGAAAAATTATATCGGTATTTATAAAGATACCAAATATGTTGATATTAAGGGATTAGTTGCTAAAAAGAAAAATACTCCTGAATTTATTAAAAAGGTGTTTAATGAATTAATTGAAATCTTAAAAAATATCACTAATGATGATGAATTTGCCGAAGCCCGTAAGAAAATTATAGAAATTGTTAGAGAAAATATGAGAAAAATCGGAAAACCAGGAGCATTTCCACTGGAAGATTATGCAATAAATATTTCACTTCAAAAAAATCCTAAAGATTACAAAAAAGTAATTCCTCAACATGTTAATGCGGCACTTGAATTACAAAAAATTACGGGAAAAGAGTATCATAAGGGAGATGTAGTTTCTTTTGTTAAAACTAAAGGTGGCATCGGAGCTAAGGCATTAGAATTAGCTAAACTGCAGGATATAGATGCTAAAAAATACAGAGAACTCTTAAAATCCGCTCTTGAACAGGTATTAGATGCTTTAGGAATTACTTTTGATGAAATCGGGGGGATAAGAAAAATGGATTCCTTTTTTTAA
>CAZVTX010000160.1:0-8231 GCA_964629395.1 uncultured archaeon | reverse complement strand
GAAATAATCTCAGCAGGAATCAAGATTTCTCTTAATTTTTTTTCTTCGCCTTTCTCATAATTTTCAAATGCTTTTTTTATCTCATCGATATTATGGCTTTCTTTTTCATTAAAGGTTCCTGCACGAGTTCTTCTTAATTCAATCATGTGGGCTCCTCCAATATTTTCTCCTAAATCATGAATCAATTTTCTTATATAAGTTCCCGCCTCAACATCTGCAATAAAACTAACTATCCTTCCTTTCTTCTCAATAATCTCAAATCTATTTACAATTCTTTCCCGCATCACCCTTTTAACACTCGATTTAACAGGCGGTTTTTGTTTAATTTTACCAATAAATTTCCGCATTTCTTCTTCAAGTTTTTCTTTAGGGATTTCCTTATGCAGATACATTTTTCCAATGTATTCTTTGTCTTTACGCATAAAATAGCGCGTGAGTTTACAAGCTCTGTTTAAAGCAACCGGTAAAACTCCTGTAACCTTCGGATCCAATGTCCCAAAATGTCCTGTTTTTCTCGCATTAAAGATTTCCTTAATTTTCATTGATGCATCATCTAATAGATTTTTTCTTATTATTGCAATATCGGTACTAAGCATTTTATATTTTTCTTTAAGAATATTTAATTTTTCATCCAGTAATTTAAATGCATCAAGGGATTTTGAGTTTTTCATGTATCTTTTAAATTCCTTTTTCATTATTTTTAGAATACTTCTAATTAATTTTCTATTGATATTCTCTCCTAGATTTCTCATTCCTAATTCCGATTTTTCATAGAAAACGATTAAAATAAAATTTCTTTCATAGTTTTCTAATTCTATTGTTTTAAATAAAAATTCTCCATTCCCTGAAGCCAATTTAAAATATTTTAAATTATGCAATTTTAAACTTGTAATTGCCCGATATACAGAAGTACTGATTAAAGAGAACATTGCCCCAATTGCCATGCTATCCAACTCTTTCTTAGAATATTCCGCAATTAACATGCCCTTGTTATCAATTAATAAACAACTTTCGAAGTTTCCATCTTTAATTAGATCTTCAAATATTTTTTTTAATTTTTCCAATTTTGATAATTGAGATATAGATTCCATTTCATTAACTTTAGGTTCCGTTAATTTATTTGTAATTTCTTTAACTCTTAATGTCTTTTTAATATGTTTTTTAATTCCTGTAATCTCTTTTGAAAAATTTTTTATTTTTTCTTGTTGTTTGGGTCCAACAGATTTTTTTTTTAATTCATATTTTTGAAATTCAAGATTTTCTTTTTCTTGTTTTAATTTATATTCTAAAATCTCTAACTGTGTTTTTTTTTCTTCTAAGTTTTTCATCATTTCTAAGAAATGTTTTCTTGCCTTTTCCAATTCATCATTTTTCTTTTCTAATTCCCTCTTACGATTTTCAAAACTCTGAATAGTTTGTTCTAATTTCTCTCTTTTTTCTTCTAACGAATTTATTTTAGATTCATATTCTTTTTTTTTATTTTCCAATAATTCCGACTTTTTTTCAAATTCGGTAATTAAATGTTCAAACTCTTCCTTTTTTCTAAGACTTTCTTCAGCATTTATTTCATAAGTTTTTATTTTTTCATTTAATTCATTAATTTTATCATTATAAGTTTTTTCTAAATCTTCGATAAGAATTAATTTTTGAGTAATATCCATACCATCTTTTCCTTCACTTTCTAATGGTTTCATTTTAATTCACCTTTTTTAATTAGTCATAGTAATGAACCTACTTTAGAGAGTATGATTTCAAGATTCCCATTTTTTACCAAGATTTCTCTAATTTCATTAATAATTAATGAAACTTCATATTGTATTAATCCAAATTTAATTTTTTTCGGATAAATTAACTTAAGTAAAACATTTGACAAAATTCTCGTTATTAAAATAACATAATCTTCATATGAATCCTCTTTAACCTTATATTCGGCATCTATTTTAATTTGCTGAAGATTTTTATTTTTATTTATGATTTCAATACCGCTTTCGGCCATTGCTAATATACTGGAAGATATTGCTGCAAAGCTACTAATATTATCGATTTTATCTTCGGATTCGCCTGAAGTAATAATTATTAACCCATCTTCCGTAATTAAAGATGCATGAATAGAATTAGTACTCTCTATTAGTGTATTCAACTTTTTTTTTAAATAATTTATAATATCTTTGTCTAACATTATATTTTTCGCCTCCTTGAAAGATTAAATAAAAATAAAAAAAAAAAATAAAGAATTTTAACCTAAAATCATTTTAATCTTATCTAATGCAACATTAATTTCATAATCTATCAATCCAACTTTAGCATCTGGGGGAGCAATTGCAATTAATAATGAATTACTCAGTTGTTCAAGAAAGATTAATTGTTTTTCGCCATTTAAAACAATAGAATTTACTTTTCCTGCCTTTAATGTATCTGCAACCCGTGTGCCTACGGATTGTAATGCAGCAGCCATAGCTGAAATTGCTCTTTCATCTAAATCTTGATGTAATGCACTTGCCATTAATTGACCTTTTGTGGAAATAATTGCACTGTTAGAGACCTCTGAATTTTTCTCCAGCTCTAACAAAATACTTTTTAATTTTTCTTCTTTTGCAGACAAAACTTACACCTCTTTTCTATTTAGGTTCATAAAAAGAACAAGTATCCTGTTCTTTTCCCGTAACATATATATTTTTTTTTTCACACCATAATAAACCTTCAGAATTCTCTTCTCCTGCATATTTGCAATCACAACCCATAAAAATTCACCCCTCTAAACTAATTTTAAAGAAATCTGAATTTTCTTCATGGATTGGTTTAAATTCTGTAACAGATCCTTCTTTACCTAAGGCTTCATTAATATTTGAATACATAATTGCGATCATTGGACAAGGCGGCTGGGCAGAATAATCCTCACCTCTTAATTGACGACATGCTGAAGAAAATACACAATCACCTATGACTATTGAAACATGGTTATCATCAGCTTCCTTAATATCTACTTTTTGACATAAACCAATTTCTTTCATTTTTTCCGCAAAATTTTTCGCAATTTCCTCTACCGTTGAGCCACCGAAAATTAAATCACTATCTTTTAAAAGGCCTCTAAATGTAAAAGCAAGTTCATTCCATACGATATCGAAATTAACGCCAAAATTATTTAATGCTTTATATAATGCTAAAATTGTTGCATTTGAAATATCTATTAATTGCCTATAACTAACCATTTTTTTCAACTCTTCTTAAAGGTTTAAAAATTTTTTATAGTTAGAAAACAATTATTTATTATATTTATAAAATTATAGAATTCTAAAGATATATAAATAAGAATAATATTTTATTATATAATTATAAGTTTCATAATAAAAATCTAATACAATATTTGATTTTAAAAATGATTAAAATTTTCGTAACAGGGTTTTTCAACTCAGGAAAAAGTACATTAATCCATACACTTGATTCAGAAGCCATTCATGTTGAAAAAAAATTACGTACTCCCTATGAAAATGGTAAAACGCATACAACTACAGGTTTTGATCATGGTAAAATTATATGGGCTAAACCAAATGAGAACTCTGATGGAGTTATAATGAGTAATAAAGAATATTTTAAAGATAAAAAAGAATATGAAAATTGGATAATTACAAATATAGAATTAAAAGGGACTCCCGGTCAAATTCAATATTCATCGGTAAGAAAAGCGTTAGCAAGAGGATGTCAAGGTGTTTTATTTTTAATTGATGGGACGGATATTGATAATATCGGAAATGCTTTAGTAATTTTAGAGGAAACTAAAAGTTATTTAGGAAAAGAAATTCCAATGGTTATTATTGCAAATAAATCTGATAGAGAAGATTATCATGGCTGCGAATTTATAAGTAATTTAATAGGCGAAGATGTATTTCCTGGCTCTGCAAAATATAATATGGGCATTAAAGATGCCGTTATAAAATTATTAAGAAAAATTATAAATAAAAAAGAACAAATTGCCATGAAAAAATGTCAGCAATAGGAGAAAAATATATTTTAGATGTTCTAAAAGATTTTAGAGAGCGTACAGGTGTAATTTTATGTATATTATTTACCGAAGATGGATCAATTTTAGCCCTTGATTGTGATATTCCTGAAAATGATTACGAAAAACATCAATTAATTAGTGTAATAAGTTCTGAGATACTTTCATTATCTAATGATGGCGTGTCCCTACTAAATAAAAATTTAAAAATTACACAAATTTCAATTCAGGCGGGAGATTCTAAAGATATGGAAAGTTTTACAATCATTTTACAAACAATAATAAATGAAATAATGATATTAATTTTAGCCCCTAACAGATTAAATTTTGGAGTTCTTTTATATGAAATTAATGAATTATTAAGTGAATTAAAAAAATATCTTCAAAATCTTACGCTTAAAGAGTTATTAGAATTAAAACCAATGAATTATGAAGATTATTTTGATTCACTATTAAAACTTTATATTATAGATAATTCAGGTATTCCTCTTTATAATTATTCTTTTACTGAAAATAATCAGAATGAGGAGGACGATTCTGTTTTAATTTCTGGGGGTGTAATTGGTTTAATTACGATTTTAAAGGAAATTACGCATGGAGATAAAGAAATTAAAAAAATAGACCACGGAGATCGAAAGGTCATCTTTAAAAAAACAAGTATGGGAAATATCATTTTTGTGTTAATTGTAAAAGAAGAATATCTAATATTCCATAAAATGCTAAATGATTTAGTGAATCATTTTGAAAAAGAATATAAAAATTTAATCGAAGATATGGAAAAAAATAATTTTATCCAAGAAAATTGGCAAAATTTAGGTACTTTAATAAAAAATATTTTTTATTTAAGTTAAAATGTTGTATCATAAGAGGGTTTATAAAAGAGAAAATAATAAAGAAAAATTTAATCAAAAATGTATTGAATGCCAAGGAAATCTAATTTTTCATAATTTTCATTATATTTGCCAACAATGTGGATTAATTCATGACGAATTCTCATTCAATTTATCAAATGATATACCTCGAAGAAAATATATAAAAAATGAATGTTCAGGTAATATAAAAAGCTCAATAAATAAAAAAAATATCAAAAATTTTACAATAAATGCTGATTTAAACAGAGCATTAAATAGAGCAAAAAGATATAATGATTTTAGAGATTGGGATTATAAAAGAAAGATCTTGGCAAAAACAGAAATAAATAGAATTTCACATTTAATGGATCTTCCAAATTATATTAATGAAAATGCTTTTAATTTATATCAAACATTAAATAAATCAAATCTATTAAAAAGAAAATCAATTAAATTAATAATTCTTGCTTGTCTTTATTATTATTGCTGTAAATATTCCATCCCTAGAGATATATATGAATTTTTATCAGTAGGGGGCGATATTTCATTAAAGAGATTTAATTCTTATTATAAAATAATTTCATCCTTAGAGAATTCATCAGCTAATTATCATGATTGTTTAAATTTAATACCTCAATATACTTCAAAATTAAAATTAAACTATGAATTAGAAAATAAAATCTTTGATTTTACAATTACCTATATAAAGAATAAAAATATTAGCGGTTTAAAACTGAGAGGGATTATAGGAGGGATAATATATTTCGTTTGCAAATTATATAATAAAAAAATAACTCAGTTAAAAATTTGTGAAGTCTTACATGTTTCACATATAACTTTAAGAAATAGATTTAAAGAAATTAAATTATTTTTTACAAATAAATTCTTAATTAATGATTCCAAATTATAATATCTTTTCTTCTATGATTTTATTAATAAAAGTTGCAGTAAAACCTTTTTATTCTCGTTTTATTTTTTCAATTAGAATTTATGAATAATATTAAATAATTTTTTAAAAATGAGATAATATTATTAATTTTCGGAATATTAATGATTTTCATTCTGGTATTGATTTTAATTTTCTTAACTTTTTTAAATTTTAAAAACGGGCCTTTATCAGCTCTCTTGAAATCAATTTTTTAACTAATTTTTATTTAGATACATCAAGAAAATTATCAAAATTCGAAAAATTAAATGGTTTTAAAATATAACCGTCAACTTGTGTCTTTTTTATTATTCTTTTCATCTCTTTTTCAGATAAAGCAGATAAAAAGAAAATCTTTGTAGACTCAGGACAATTTGATTTTATTTCATTATAAATTTTAAAAATATCATCATTTGATAAAACAATATCTAAAAATATAAATTTAGGTTTAACCTTTTTTAAAATTCTTAAACCCTCAGTTCCACTTTTAACATGAATAGTATTAAATCCTTTTCTTTTAAACCATTCTGAAAGGATCATATTAGAAGCATAATCATCATCAATTATCAATATATCTACCTTATCAAACTTTTTTTCATCAATCTCATCAAATATTTCTTTGATCTGAGCTTCTAAAGAAAGACAACTATTAAAAATTTCTCTTATTTTAATTAGACAATCTTCATCTAATTTAGTCAAATTATCCTCTAAAATTAATTGAGAAAACCCTTTGATAGAAGTTAAATCTTTTCTTAAGTTTTGTGCGATATTTGGAAAATTTTCTATAATTGAAATTTTATAAAAGGAATCAATGTAAAAATTAACTGCTTTACGAATTAATTTAGAAAGTGTAGAATGTCCCTCTTTTTTAGCAAATTCCATCCATTTTTTTTTTGTATCCTTATCTAAGTAAAAACCAATAAATTTCTGTTCTTTTTTTTTTTCAGAAGTCATAATTTCTTATTATTTTTATAATTAAATTTTATTCAATTTATAAATTTAACATTATAATAATTATAAAATATATAAAGCTATACATTAAAAATTAAAAGTTTTTATCTCTTTTAATGGTATTTTTAATGTTTTCCCTTTCTGTCGTAATTCTTTTTTAAGAATTATATCTTTAGAATTAATATTTTATTATTAAAAGATAAATAAATATATCTATGTTAAATTTAACAGAATAATTGTCAATTTTTATATATTTGAATTCTATTATTGGTATAAAAAAAATTTTCCTTTTTAATTTTTTGTAAAAAACAATTTTTAAATATGTTAAAAATAAATAATTTTTGGATATTTTTTTTATTTTTTAAAAATGTTATTATCATATTTTAAAATTTATAATCCTTTACGAGTTGCTGAATTTTCTTTTCAGAATATAATTCAATAGATTTTACATAATAAGGACAATTTTGTTTTTCTAAACAAGTAACATAAATTTGCTTTTTTTCGCACCAATATAACCCTGTTGGATTCTTATTTTGTGCATATTTACAATCAGAAGCCAAAAATTCCCGTTTTTCTTCACGCCAATTGAAGTATTTAAACATTCTTTCACAATTCTCTTCGGAATCTTCCGTGAATGGATAACACATGATGCAATGAACACCGACACCTGTTTTTCTCAGTTTTATAGGAGTAAATCCTAAAGAGCGAAAAAATTTCATTTTATATTGTGTGCATTTAGCAACCAATAAAAAAATATTAAATTTTTGATATTTTTCAGATAATTTATTAATAACATATTTTAATAATTTTGTTCCTATACCCATTCTTCTGTATTGCTTTTTAACTTCAATAGTATCCAAATAATAAAGATATGTGTTTTTATATATTGAAAGAAAAATTAAATTAAGGCAACCAATTATTCTATTTCTTGAATCTAATGCATAATGGGACTTTTTTAAATATCCATAATGCCAGTTTTCTTTATTTTCATTTAGATTGTTAAAATAATGAGGAGGTAATTCTGATCTATGATATATCTTTATATCATAATCTTTTAATAAATATTTCCAGTGTGGTGTTATTTTCTCAAGATTACGTTCAAAATCTTTTTTTAGAATCCATTTTGGATTTAAATATTCTTTAATAATGGCATTAAGAGCGCGTTTATCCTTTATTTCACCTAAAGCATTTAACGCTTCCTTTTCCAAACCGGAATTTTGATCTTTTAAAATCTCTATTAAAATATTTGTTGCTTCCTTATTTGCTATCTTTCCTAAAGCATTTATTATATTTTTTTTTAATAAATATTTTTCATTACTCTTAGATAGTAGTTCAATTAAATCTTTTATTGGTTCTGGCTTTCCTAATTTTCCTAAAGCCCATATAATATCATTTCTTAAAGGAGACTCTTCCTTTTTCATTAATTTTATTAGAATTTCTTCAGAACGATCATCCTCTAAATAGACTAATGCATTGATAATACTTTGCCGTATTTCATAATCTCTCT
>CAZVTX010000159.1:0-8263 GCA_964629395.1 uncultured archaeon | reverse complement strand
GAGCCATCTTACCGTATAATGAATTATTATCAGGTTTAGAAATGACGATAATCGGCCCTAATACGTCCAATTTAATTTTAACATCCACAATATTGATGATTTCAGTTGATTGTGGTTTTATTTTAACTAAATTTGAAGATAGTTTATATGAAGATTCTAAAAATGGAGGAAATAATTATCTTAAAATAAAAGAGATGATATGCGTTTTACCAGAGAGGGTTTTTTAACTAGGGACAAGATTTACTCTTTAGAAGATACTGATCATTTTCAGGTTATTATAGAAAGTCAAATAGATATTGACTATAAGTTCGATTCAGAAGGATGGGTTGAAAATTGGGGATTTGAATTAGCCTTTACGGGACACCGTGGTGGACAAGATTTAGATTGGTTCATGAAACTTGTTAAAAATACTGAAGAATATAGAAACTTAAGAGATTTAATCCAAAAAGGTGAAAACTTTTAACGATTTTTATTTTTTTTTATTTTGCTTTTTATTTCTTTTAAGATATTTTTTGATTCGTCATCAAGGAAATCATCATATATTTCAATCGTGTTAAGATCTTTAAGGTTTATCATACATTTTGGTATTTTTCGAATAATACAATCACAAAAATAAAGTCTATATAAAAATTTCATGTTACAAATCTCTTTTGGTAATTCATCAATTTCAAGGCCATCAATTACAAGAAATTTTAGGTTTTTATATGATAATATTGATTTAGGGAATGTTTTTACATTCTTAAAATAAATTTCTAGATACCTTATTTCTTTTAAGATTTTTAGTATTGGTTCAACTTTTTCAAAATCGCACTCATCAGTTTTTAAGGTAATAACATGCCTATTTTTAACTGTAATATTTAAATTTTGGGTTTGCATTGAATAATCTGGATCATCTAATAATATTTCAAATTTCTCATCAATGATAGCTTCTAACTCTAGTATCGCATTTGCTTCATCGGGTTCCAGCAACGCAGTTATTAATTCTTCGTGGTTCAGATAATTAAAGAAGCCCTCTTGCATTAGATATTTGATAACAGGCATATAGCCTCGTTCCAGGCGTTTTGCAATCTCTTTTTTGAACACCCGCTTTGCTTGTAGATCGCCCACTTCTGTCAATCGTCTTAATAGCGGAAAGGCCAAGTTGCTATGAAGCAAGCGTGTGTCGTAATTGTGTTCATGCCACACCTGCAAGTTGCTACAATGTCCCCAGAATTCCACTTCAGGGGGGATACGAGGCGTATATCCTTTAATTGGTTCTTGAGATTTGTCCAATTTTTCAGCAGCTTCGTCAATTGAATCGATCTCATCAAGCATTTTTATTTTTTCCACAGGGATATTTAACAGCAAGAATTTGCACTGCCGAAAGAAGCGTCCGCCGACATAGATCGCCGTTTGTAACCGTTTAAATCGGGGATCAAATGGTTCTCCCAGCCGTAAGGTAAGGTACTCGTTGATATGAAATTCTTTTTCGGTCAATATTTTTTTTACTTTTATTTTTCTCTTGTTATTATAGAGGAAACACAATTATATAAATATTAACGGTGCAGAGATTTATCGATGTTTGGTTAAAATTCATTTAAAATTTAAGCTTAATAATTTCTTTCAGTTTTCAAAAGTAAAAAATGAGATTTACGAATATTTGAAAATTAAATTATTTAAGTATGAAATGCCAACTCTAGTGTAGTTAGAAAAAATGTATCGAAAAGAATTTGCGGAAGATTTCAATGTTTTTCCACCGCTTTATTCGAGCTTCATTCTAAAGCGAGCAATGGATATGTAATCACTTAAAATCTAAGATATTTGAATAAATTGAGCTGTATATTCAAGAAGAAATGATCTTCGGGAGGCTTAATAATTATCGTAATTACCTGGTTATAATTGATTCATATCAACTATTAATAATCTTAATGTAAGTAAAAAGATGCATTTTTTTTATTTAGATACTCGATTAATTCTTTTTGCTTTTTATCTTTATATAATTGTTTTTTATGGAAATTATTAAATCCCAAATCAATAATATCAAGGTTTTTCAGGTTTTTAATCCAAATGGGGATATTATCTAATTTATTATCATTTAAATGTAGTTCCTGCAAGTATTTTAATCGTCCGATACTCTCCGGAATCTCGAGGTCTTTCGGTATCCATGAAATTTTAAGTTTTGAAACATGTTTATTTTCAATAGAAAATGCCGCTTTTAATAATTCAGATTGGTAATCAAAAGTATATTTTCTTTTTTCATAAACCTTTTTTTCTTTATCTTCTTCAGAAAGGGAAAATTGATTTGGTAATAGCACTAAAGAGTATTCCTTCTCTATTCTATTTCGTATATTTTTTATTTTATTTTGCTCTAAATGTCTAGTTTTTTCTTTAACTTTAATATCAACAATTATGTTTAAGAAATCATCGAGTTCCTCAATGATTTTAGCTTCTTCTGGAATTAATAAGCTGTATAATAGTTCTTTTCTTGTCAAATATTGATGATATCTCTCCTCAATTAGATAATTTACAATTGGAGGATATCCACTATCAAACCGTTTTGTTATTTCTTCTTTAAATACTCTTTTTGCGAGAGGATCACCTGCATCGGCTAATGCCTTTAACAATGGAAAAGCTAAATTACTCCGCAGTAGGCAAGTATCATAATTATGTTCATACCATACTTGTAAATTACTACAATGTCCCCAAAATTCGACTTCAGGAGGAATCAATTTGATTCTTTTGGTATCAGATAAAGATTCCATAGAATGATCCAATTTATCAGCAGCCTCGTCAATGGAATCTATCATATCAAATGTACTTACCTTTTCAATAGGAATGTTTAATAATAGAAAAGTACAGCTTCGAAATAGCTTGCCCAAAACATAAATATTAGTTTCATTATTTTCCAGCTTTAAAGTAAGGAATTCATTTATTTTAAATTCATTTTTAATGTTCATTATAAAAAAACCAAATTTTTACTAAATAAATTAGAAGAAATATAGACATTTAAGTATTTAGTCTCTGAGATTATTCTAAATTTTATTTTTTGGAGAAATTTAAATTAAAATAATAAAGATTTTCAAGGATTTTAAATATAGATAATTTATCAATTTGGTTCTTTAACTTCTAAGATAAAATTAAAATATTTGTATCTAAAAAAAGAAAATCTTCAAAATTATTACAATATTAAAGAGTTAGTTATATTTTTTAGATGAATATTAAAAGATAAAATTGAGGGAATGCAGTAATAAAACGAGAAATGTTTTTAATTTTTATGTTTTTCTTCTTTTTTTAATTCCTTTAAATAATAAAAAAGCCCTTTTAATCCTTCGGAGATATCACCGGAAGATGGATCGGGAATCTTTTTAATAGGACAAACTTCAGCTTCAATGTGCTTTAATTTTTTTAAATGAAATATCGCTTCAGGCAATATTTCAATTGGATTATAACTAATATCTATATATTTTAACTTTTTTAGCTTTCTTATCCATTCAGGTAATGAAGTTATTTGATTCCCTCCGATAAATAGATATTTTAAATTTTTGAATTCACTAATCCATTCGGGAAGCTCAGTGATTTGGTCGCCACCAATGTCAAGTTCTTTAAGATATTTAAAGTTTCTTAACTCTTTTGGAACATTTGATATCCCTCTGTGACATAGTGCTATTGTCTCTACGTGTTTATTTTTAATAATTAGATAGGATTCTGTTTTTCCCTCTTGTATCTCAAACAAGATTTCGAATTGTTTCCCGATAATTTTTTCGATGTCCAAGATAGCTTCCGCTTCTTTTGCGTTTAACAATGAAAATAACAAATCCTCATGAGATAAATATTTTAAATATCCTTCTTTTTTAAGATATTCAACTACAGGAGGATAATTACTTTCTAGACGCTTTGCAATCTCTTCCCTGAACACCTGTTTCGCTAAGGGGTCACCTGCTTCCGCCAATTTCTTCAGCAGCGGAAACGCCAAGTTGCTGTGAAGCAAGCGGGTGTCGTAATCGTATTCATACCACACCTGCAAGTTGCTACAATGTCCCCAGAATTCCACCTCGGGCGGGATTTTTGGTACATAACCTTTAACGGGTTCTTGGGATTTGTCCAATCTCTCGGCAGCCTCATCAATTGAATCGATCTCATCAAGCATTTTTATTTTTTCCACGGGGATATTTAACAGCAGGAACTTACACTGCCGAAAGAAGCGTCCGCCGACATAGATCGCCGTTTGTAACCGTTTAAATCGGGGATCAAATGGTTCTCCCAGCCGTAAGGTAAGGTACTCGTTGATATGAAATTCTTTTTCGGTCAATATTTTTTTTACTTTTATTTTTCTCTTGTTATTATAGAGGAACCACAATTATATAAATATTAGAGGTGCAGAAATTTATCGATGCTTTACTAAAATCCATTTAAAAGTTAAGATTAGCGATCTCTTTCAGATTTCAAGAGTAAAAAATAAGACTATCGAATATTTAAAAATTAAATTACTTGAGTAAGAAATGCTAACTCAAGAGTAGATAGAAAAAATGTATCGAAAAGAGTTTGCAAGAGATTTTAATGATCTTTTCACAGCTTTGTTCGAGTCTCATTCTCAGATGGTCAATAGATATGTGGTTCCTAATCTACTTTTTATTTTAAAAGTTTCAAACATTACAACATTTAATGTAATCAGAAAAAAAAAATATTAAAGAAATTTAAGAATTATATCCTTAATTCTTTTCGAATATCTATTCAATAATGCAGAAAAATTATTATTAAAACATCTGATTATTTTGTATATACTCTTCCTATAAAATCAATATTAGCTAAAGTCAATTGAAAAGGTTGATTTTAATGAATATTAAAAATTTCTTAAAACTCTGGCTAATTTTAACGATAATATGTTTATTGATTAATCCAAATATCGAAATCTTCAGCAATAATAATGATATTATCCGAAAAAAATCAGACGATCTTGGAAAAAAAGATAATACTCCTATAAATACGGCTCAATCTGAATGGTTTATTCCGCCTACTTTAAACAGAAAATATTTTAGTCCTGATACTACTCCGGGTGAAGGCGATTCTGTTCTTTATTATTTTGCCGTGGAATTTGATGACACTTATGAAGTTAATATATCTGCATATTATGACCCTATTGATAATTATCCGTATAGCACTTTTTCTGAATGGATTATCAGTTCTGCATATTTAATGCCTAATGGAACTTGGCTTATAGCAGCAGTTAGATCAATCTCTGATGAATTGGGTGAAATAATTTTTGGTATGGGGTTAAATACAACAACATTTAAATGGAAAACAGTTGGCTATTTAAATAGCACGGAGGATATCGCGATTGCAGGCGATAAAAGTGGTAAAATTAGGATAGTTTATCCGGAAAAAAATGGCTTGAATAGAAACTTTACGGGAATTGTATGCTTATATAGTAATGATTGGGGAGAAACCTGGAATCGGACTGATATAATTAATTATACTGAATTTGGCACTGTTAGATTTGAAGGAATTTCAATTGCATCATTTAACGGAAATTTTACATGTGCTTGGTCAAGCTGTTTTACTGGCATTGTTAACGATCTACAAATTGCAGCGGCACAAGAGATAAATAATGTTTGGCAGAGTCCGCAGAATGTATCATCAATAGGGTGTCCCGCTTTTTATCCACAAGTTATTTACAATCATACTTTAAATAATGGGACTCTATTTATTGGTTTTGATTATTCGGATATAACAGGATATAATTCAAAAATACAAGAATATAAGAACGGTCCTTTTTCCCCTGCAACAAGAGAATGGGTATATAATTATAGCCAATTTAGTTTTGCAGGAAACCCATGTGTATATTGGGCTCTTGATTATAATAATAGTTTATTTTATATAATGGATAATAGCGGAGGGGAGGCTGGAATAAGAAATGCGACTTGGGGTCAAAATTGGAGTAATCGAACTTTAGATGTTTTTAGGACTGAGAGTAAAAACTTGCATTTTAATATATTTGCCAATAAGGGGCCAAAATGTTTTTCGGGCTCGGTATTAAATCCAGATAAAAGAACTACTCTTGGTATTTTAGATTGCATAAATCCATTCTTCGTTAGGAGATATAATGGAACGGCGAATGCCTATGAAACTGTTAGCATAACTTTCGATGGAAAAGATGAGTTTGGAGAATCCCGCTACGCGATGGCGTATTGCTTTGATTTAAAAGTTGGAACTCTCAAAAATGATCTAACATTCGTATATGTAGATAATAAACCAATAAAAATAAATTACACGACAAGCTCTTTTACAATTTCACCCTTTTCCTCTCTTGGAAAAGTGGATAAATTTTCAATAGATATACAATGCGATAAAAGCGGAGATATAGATTTTCAAGTTTTTTCAGATTCTCTAAGAAATTCATCCATCGTAATTAGTAAAGATTTAAGCAGATTAAGGTATTTCAAAATGGCGGGAGACGGCTTATTAATATATCTATTTTTTACAGATTACGATCTTTCAATATATAAGTTATCTTATATAAAATCAACGGACGGAGGGATGACATGGTCGGAACCGTTTGTTATAGATAATTCAATATCAAATGATTTTGCAACTAAAAATGCATATATAGACGATAATTATGTTTATTTATGGGTTTCTGATACTTTAGGAGGTACGACCCTTTATATTTCTTCTGATAATGGGCAGACTTTTACTTCACACCAACTCTTAGTTTCCGTAAATCAAGTAACTGAAGATGGAATTTGCTGGAATGTGTATAAAGGATTCGATTTTTATTTATTAAATTTCTCTCAAGATTTCGGTTATACATGGAAAAAATTTATAAATATTTCATTAACTTCGGCTAATTTATACGATTTAGATAGTGCTGCATACGACCCCGTGTCTGGAAATTATTCTTTCATTTTAGCAAATTCTAAGAATAAAGAAATTTTATTCCTTTCAACCACTAATTCTGGCGATAAATACACAATGTCGGGTAATATCATTAAAAATTCAACATTTCAAACAAACGATATTTCAGATACTACAAAAGTGAAGGTTTGGACAAATTATACACATTCAAAATGGATTATTTTTAGTTCAGGATTCTATGAAATTAATGCTATAAATTATGAAGTTCCTTTAGCTTATTGCGTTTCTACGGATGGTGTCACTTTTTCAAATTGGAAGAAATATTCAGACATAACCGGAAATATTAGTATAGTGCATTTTAAAAATTGGGACATTTTTATCCCTCAATCATTAAATCTTTCATGTTTAGCTACGGGTTTACCCGGTGAAGCTCAATATTCTATGTCAATAAATATAACAGCAAAATCGAATCTTGTATATAGGTTAATTGACGAATTGGATGAATCATATAGTTATTCTCTTAGTTTTAGCGGAATATCTTCTAACGGAGATATTCTTCAAGATGGAAATTATACCTGGAGATTGTTTATATTAGACCAAGCGGGATATAGTGAAGAAATTGCAGGACCATTAATAATAGATAATACTGCTCCTGAACTTTTGCCCTATACAAGCTTGACAAACCCTGAAAAGCCATACCCTGTTAATGCAACAACCGTTAGCGTTCCCGTAAAAGAATATCAGATTGATACGGGAATCCTTTATTATACAATTCCAGGTGGAACTTGGCAAAAAGTAATCATGACCGCAAATACTACGAATTTTCCAAATATAACCTTTACCGGAACAATACCTTCTCAAGCCGATAACGTATCAATTGTATATTGGAAAGTCATAATTAATGATACTGCTGGTAACGAGCTGATCTTAGACAATAATGGGCAATTATTTAGTTATAGTAGAGGTGTCTTTGAATATATAAAACTTTCGGGAAAGTTATCGCCTACGCTCTATGATGATTGGAATTGGAGTTATGTTTTTACATCTGGCCTAGATCATATTACAGATGTTTGGGTTAGAATGGAATATAACGATAATACGGTAAAAATCGTTAAATTAAATGGTTCCGGCACATCGAATTCTACTTTTACAATATTTATAGAACATGATACCATTCATAATAGTGCTAATTATAAGTTCATGTTCAAGAATGATATTAATCAAGAATTTGTTATTGAAGAAATCGTTCTTAAGCGACCAATAATTCGTATTGAAGAGCAAGAGGAGCCTCCCACCCAAATAGACCTCATGGAAATTGAAAATTATACTGTAATAATTACGGTTCCCGAATATGAGGAATATATAAAATATATTTACATTGTATATGAATTCGATGATGGAAAAGGTCCTCAAATTGCAAATCTCTCAAAAT
>CAZVTX010000158.1:0-8284 GCA_964629395.1 uncultured archaeon | reverse complement strand
AAAAATAAAAGATATACTTTTTATTCAAATTCATTATTAGCCTTTTTAAATCGTTTATAAAAAAAGGATTATAAACTAAAAAGTAATAATAAAATCCAGTTAACGGCGCCTCCGATTAAAAGAGCGATTGAAATTTCTAAACCAGATATTTGCAATGCATATTTCCAACTTGTATTTTTAGCAATTATTACAATAGTCGCAAAACATGGAATATATAACATAGTTACCAAGCAAAATGTAATCATCTGAACGGGTGTCAATAAATCAGTTATGCTTAGTTGAAGTGATGCTGCTAAAACGCCAAGTAAAACTAAGGTAAGCTCTTTTCTAAGGATTCCGTATATTAAGAATACACCTGTTATTAAAGGTAAGCCTAACCAAAATACAGTTACAGGTGATAAAACAATATTTATCGGATCTAATAATCTAAACTCAAATAAAATTTCTAAAATCATACCTAAAATGATGATAATAGGCATTGCTTTATATACAAACTCCTTTGTTCTAACCCATGTTTGCTTTAAAATAACATTAACATTAGGAGCCCTATACTCATGTAATTCCATGATTAATTCAACGCACTGACCTGGCATTACTTTATTCAAGATTTTTCCAACAATAATTATAACTATAAAATTAATGAGAAATAAGAAAAGAACCCAATATAGTCCTAAATAACGTCCTACTAAACCTAAAACAACGGTCATAACTGCTGCACACGGAATTAAGGATGTTAAAGCAATTGAGATTTTCTTTTCTCTCTCAGTTTCCATAATTCTGCATCCTGCACATGCAGGTACATTACAACCAAATCCTAAAATCATAGTAATAATGGTTTTTCCATGTGCACCTAAAGCATGCATAAATTTATCCATTAAAAATGCTGCTCTTGGTAAATAACCTGAATCTTGTAAAATTTCAATTACTAAAAAGAATGGAATTACATAGACCAATACGCCGCCTATACCGCCAAATAAACCGCCCATTCCGCCATCCCAGAATATTTTGATCATTAAATTATCTCTCCCATAAACAGTATACACTTCATCTGAAATTATTCCATAAAATTCATCAATTAATCCTCCAAAGAAATCGCCAATTGCAAAAGTAAATGTATATATTCCAATTAATACTAAAATTAGTATTACATAACCCCAAACGGAATGGGTAGTTATATGATCAATTTTATCTGCAAAAGAAGATTTTTTAACACTTTTTTTAGATGGTCTAATTAAAATTTGATCTACAACTTTCCTTATGTTATTATAAATTTCAGAAGAAATTATTGTGTTTATATCTTCACCGTGTATTTCTTCCAATTCAGAGCGAAATTTTTCAACTTTTTCTAAAATTGGCTTGAATTCGGTAATATTAATACATAATTTTTTAATTTCTTCATCATTTTCGAGTAATTTTATTGCAAGGAATCGTGAGGGATAATTACAATTTTCAAGTAGATGTCTTTTTTCATCAATATCATTCGTTAATATTTTTATTTTAGATTCTACTTCTTTTCCATAACTTAAAATGTCTGATAAATCAGGGAATTTAAATTTACTTTTTATCTCTTTAATCTTTTCACGTTCGAGAGGTGTTTCTTTTAGATGTATTTCTTTATGCCTTTTTTCTGTTAATTTTTTTATTTCATCTTCTTCATGATAATGGGGTTGAGTCTCTTTATACATAATTAATTCAATAGCTTCTTCTAATAATTGATGAACCCCGACTCCATGAACGGCAACAACGGGTATTGCAGGTAATTTAAAGATATCTTCCATCTTTTTAAAATCAATATCCAAATTTCTTTTTCTGAGGATATCCATCTGATTAACAGCAAGTATCATAGGAACCTTTAGTTCGAGGAGTTGAAATGTAAAAAAGAGATTTCTCTCTAAATTTGTTAC
Source organism: uncultured archaeon (assembly GCA_964629395.1). Taxonomy (GTDB): domain Archaea; phylum Asgardarchaeota; class Lokiarchaeia; order Sigyniarchaeales; family SOKP01; genus CAZVTX01. The sequence goes on along the minus strand of CAZVTX010000158.1, from coordinate 6,380 downwards.
ATCAATAACATTTATGATTAAATCTACATCTTCAGATACAATATATTCTCTGCTAACGATCTCTTCCAAACTGAAAGTAGATAATGAATAGATACCCGGTAAATCAACTATTTTAAAACGATAACCTAAAAAATCCAAATATCCTTCCATTAATTCTACGGTCTTACCGGGCCAATTACCGATTGTTTGCGATAAGCCGGTTAATTGATTAAAAATTACTGACTTTCCGACATTTGGATTTCCTGCTAAAGCAATATTTATGAATCCTTTTATATTTGATAAATCTTCAGTACATTTTTTCGGATTTTTCTTTTGTTTTTTATTAGGATTACAACAACTCATTTTTAATCTAATTTATTTCAATTTAATTTCTAATGACAAAAAGAATTAAAATAAGTTTAATCAGAGCATTATTCAAGAGAACATGCTCCATTACATTCTACAATAATTTTTGAGGCAAGCCCCCTTCCTATCGCTAATTCTGTTCCTTTCACTTCTACTATGACTGGACCTTTTAGGGGAGCAGCACGTTTTTTTGTAATATATTCTCCAGGAACCACCCCTAAATTTGCAAGGCGTCTTTTTGCGTTCCAGCCGGCATTAACCTTAATTACCTTAACTTTTTCACCAATCGAGCAATCCGTTAAGCATTTTAAAAGCGGTATCCCTTCTCCAGAATCTAAAGTAATCCTTTTATTCTCCGAATTTTCCATAATATCTCATCTCCTAATTATTAAGGTGGTTTTGAAAATTATATTCAATCTTTAGTTTCAACTAAAAATTAATTTATTTCTAATTGATAAATTGTTTATAACTATTTAAAATTTTAGATTACTTTAAACAATTTTTAAGCTTAGAGATCTAATTTTTGATAAAAGCGAAATCGTTTAGTATTTTAAAATAAAATAGTCTATCTTAAATTTCTTTAGATTAAAATCTTCTAAATAGGAAAAAAACTACAATATTTTTAATTATTTATCTATTTTAGATTTAAAATAATTTTTATCATAGAATTTTTTTTGAAGAAAAAGCTATATATTTTATATTTCAGAGAAAAGATTTTAAAGAATTTAAATAAAAAAAGAGGTTTAATGTTATTGAGCGATTTAGAAGGTTTGACACGCAGATTAATCGAGAAAGGTTGGGATAAAAATCGGATTATTCAAAGATTAATTCAAGAATATAAAGATTTTAAAGATATTGATGATAAAACTGCTTTTAGATTGTCTGAAGCTGTTTTAGAAGAATGTGAAAAAAGTAATATTAATAATATATCTAATACGTTTATTAAAGAATTACTTACTATTAATGAAAGTAATGTCTCAGTAGGAAAACAAGGGGTTGGATGCCGAGGCGCCGGGGATTTTTTTGTTCATAAATTAATTGCTGAACTATCAGAAACGCAGAGAAAAGCCTACTTATCTCCCAGTTCCTTAGATGATGCTGGAGCCGTAAGATTTAAAGATGTTTTTGAGAATTTAAATAAAGAAATTGAAAATAGAGAAAATCTCTTAATCGTTTCAAAGATGGAAGGGATTCATTCCAGATTAAGTGATTTTCCATTTATTTGCGGATTTCACGTAACAAGAGCCGCTCTTAGAGATTTATATGTAAAAGGTGCATATCCCATATCAATAATGATTGATACTCATTTAGGAGATGATGCTGATGTTGGAAAATTATTTGATTTTATGGCAGGTGTATCTGCAGTATCAGAATTAACTGATGTCCCTATTACAGCGGGCTCAACACTTAGAATTGGTGGCGATATGGTAATTGGGAATCGTTTAACGGGAGGAATTGCTGCTGTAGGTATATGTAATAGACTTTTAGCAAGAAGGAATATTAAAGTTGGAGATAAAATTCTGATGACTGAAGGTGCAGGAGGAGGAACAATTTGCACTACAGCAATATATTCTGGGCATCATGAAGTTGTTCGGGAAACATTAAATATAAAATTCCTTGAAGCATGTAAATTAATATTAAGTTCAGATTATTTAAATGATATTAGAGCGATGTGCGATGTTACAAATGGTGGATTACGGGGCGATTTATACGAAATAAATTATGAAGCAAATTGCGGAGTTGTCATTTATGAGGAAAAAGTGAGAGCTCTTGTAAATCCTAACGTCCTAAAATTATTAGAAAAAGTTAATGTTGACTATCTCGGCGTATCTCTTGATGCTCTCTTAATATACTGTTCAGAGAATGTTGCGGATAATATAATTTCCGATTTAAAAGACATTAATATAAAATGCGATGAAATAGGGTATGTTGATGATTCAAGACAAGTTTCAATTGTATTTCAAGGAAATCAAAAGAAAGAGATTTTGCCAAGATTCCGTGAATCTGCATACACCAAAATAAAGCAAGAAATTGGCGAGGAGGAGCCCGAAGAACTCAAAAAGATGCAAAAAAATATAGAAATTGCAGCTAAAAAAGCATTAGAAAAGAGGAAAAAAATTATCGATTTTGTAAGACAATTTTCTTTTTTTTAAAAGTGAACTTCAACTTATTATTATTATTATTATCATCATATTTTATTCCGATATATATAGATAAAATGCTCGGAATCATTAGATTTGAGATTATAAGAAAATAAAACCTCAGAGTATATATATTTAGATAATTAGAAATGAGTGTTATGATAACTAAAGAATAAAAGAAGCAAACACCATAAACAATGAACTTTAATTTTTTGATAAAAATCGGATTATTAAATTTTATAAATAATCTCCCTGCATAATATAGAAAAATTGAGATTCCGAATAATACAATACTTATTCCCGTAATTGCGAAATATAGATTGTATATAGGAAATTCTTGATATTCACCTTGAATTATTTTTATTGTTATTCCTTTTGGTATAAAGAATAAAGATAAGCAAATTAATCCGTAAAAAGAGAAAAAAAGAATTTTATTTCTTGAGCTAATTTCTTTATTTGGTTCAAGTAATCTAATTGCTAAAATTATAAAGCTTAAACTATAAATAACGCAGAAAACAACGAGCTTACACATAAAAACTACTAAAGTTGTAAGACTCTCGTCCACTATAGGTGCATATATGAAATTTATTATAAAGCCTAAACTAATGAAGAAGAAAAATAGAAAGAATAATTGATTGACCTCACTACTTTTATCTCTTTTGAGGATTTTAAACCCTATATACAAAAAAAGAATACAAATAAACATAAAATCTACATAGATACATAGAAATCTAATAAGATCCATAATACTATATTTTAAATTGGATATGGAATAATATAATTTCTATTTCTATATTTTTAAAAATTTTCTTTTTTGGAAAAATTTTCAGATTTTTAGTGGTTCATTCATCGAACCAGAGCGATAACCTTCCATATCAAGAGTAATATAATTAAAACCGAGATTTTTTAATTCTCGACATATTTGTGAAAAAGCTGTTTTATTTAATATTATATTAAATTCTTCAGGTAAAATTTCTATACGTGCTAAATCATTTTCATGATAACGGACTCTTAATTGTGATAAATTAAACGTTTTTTTCAGAAATTGTTCCGCTTTTCGTATTCGCTCAAGTTTCTCTTCTGTTATTTCTTGATTATATGGAATTCTTGATGAAAAACATGCCATTGAAGGTTTTGATTTAATTTCTAAATTAAATAATTCAGCTATTTTCCTAATCTCATTTTTGTTAATTTTAAACTTTATATACGGCATTTCAATCCCCAATTCCTTTAATGCATCCAAGCCTGGGCGATAATCCGAAAGATCATCTATATTCGTGCCGTCAATAATTATATCAAATCCTTTAGACGCGGCAATTTTTTTAATATCTTCATATAAACCTTTTTTGCAAATATAACAGCGATTTAACGGATTTTTCCGAAATAATTCATGTTCAAGGGGATCTCGTTCTATAATTTTGTGAGGGATATTATATTTCTTGGCAAACATTTTCGCTTCTTTAATTTCATCTTCGGGGTAAAGTATTGATTTCTCGGTTATAAGGAGCGTCTCTTTTGCATATTTATTAGATAAATATGCTAAAACTCCGCTATCAACGCCACCAGAAAATGCTACTACTACTTTTTTATTTTTAAAAAAATCCGTCAATTGTTTTAATTTGTTTTGCAAATTATTGTCAACATTTAAGTTTAAATTCATAATTCAATATAATTGCAGAAATATAAATAAAAATTAGTGATAAAATTGCAAGAATAAAAATAGAAATTAAAAATATATTTTATATTTTTGATTTTTAAGAAAGTTAATCTATGATTTTAATTCGGGAAAATATATACAGCTTTTTCCTGGCCCGGTAATTATGGTATTCCTTGCTATTTTACTATTAGAATAATAAGGTGTTCCTATAGGGCCTCCATTATTAGGATTAATCGCATATCTGTCATAATTGGAGCTGGTAATAACCACTGCAATTTTATGGCCTTTATTAAATTGATAAGCGGTGGCAAATAGATCAATCGTAATATTGTATTCTTTTCCTGGCGTCAAAAAATGTTCTTCAAAAAAACCCTTTCTAAACCTTGTCGTAAGCGCAGAATCAAGGATTAACATCCTCCTACCATCCGGATAAACGTCGCATAATTTTACCATAAAATCCGTATCATTACATGTTGATTTTATGAATAGATCCACTTTTAAATCTCCTTCAATTGTATACGGCTTTTTTAATACTTCAGATTCAAATAGAAGTACATCATCTCTCAATTTACCGTTTTTTTCTTCGACTGGTCTTTGGTCCATGGGACCTGCAGTATCAAATCCCGGTTGATTATTTCCGCCTCTCGTTATTACGGGATCCTTAGGATCATAATCATAGCTAAAATTATAGAATCCATTTAAATCATTCTCATCATCGACCAAAATCCTATTTCCATCGTCGTCAATCCCAAAATACCACTTATTCCATTTATAATCAAGTGGCCAGTCTTTTGCGAATTTCCAATAATTTGCATCACAATCAGGGTCATCAACATCGCCCATTAAGTAATAAGCGACTCTATTTCCCTCCCATAGCTCATCATGCCCTATTCCCAATAATGATTCTTCAAAAAGTTTCCTTTCCCATTCTGATAATAAAGCAAGTCCATTAGAGTTAATCGGATAAATTAATTCGCCTTGCCACAATCCATAGACCGCTCCATGTGTCCAAGGTCCTATAACAAGTAGCTGATGCCCTCTTGCACGCTTACCTCCTAGATCATCATAGCCCATGTAACCTCTTATTGTCCCTCCTAAGAAATGGTCATACCATCCGCCCACATGAATTGCTCTCACTTGAACATTCGAAAAAACGTTTTCTCCTTGCAAGAGCGTTGTTGAGTTGTATAAAATGCTATTTTTATCATGATTATTAATCAATTTGAAAATTGTATCAATTTGATACCTCCAATTAATTGAGGCCGTGCTTTTTACCCATGTCTCTACTGAGGATTCATGATAAGTGCCTTCCATAATTGCATCGAGATATAAATCGGGGCAACCAAACCATAAAGATTGAGCTCTTAAGCCATCATCACCATCATAAACATCTTTCATTCCTGCATAGAAATATTGATTAATTGCTAAAGCTGAGGCTCCCGCAGAACCAATCTTCCCATTACACCAATCTTGATCCAAAATCCATTTGATTGTGTCAACGCCATCGGTATATGCTTTAGTAAATAAAAGAAAATTCTCATCGCCTTCACTATCATAACATCCGCGAAAATCCTGAATTACAACATGATAACCTTGTGGAGCATATAAAGTTAAATACAAATCATCAGCCCAATTGTCCTTTCCATAAGGAGTTCTGACTAAAATAACTGGAGCAGGATTCTTTCCTATTAAGGGTGAATAATAAATATCTGTTGCCAATTTCGTGCCGTCACGCATTTCAATCATATAAGTTTCTTTTTGAGGCGTACCTAATGTATAAGTGCCGAGAATTATTGAAATCGGAACAATGATAATATAGACAATTAAAAAATATTTTAAAATAGGTGGCGTCTTTTCAAATCTTTTTTTAATGCTTAATATTATTTGTTCCTTTTTCATTATCGTTATTTTTCTTCCTTTTAACAGAAATGATAATATTGCTAAACCTCCCGATGTCACAATGCATATAATTCCGATGATATCAAAGTAAAAGAATAGGGATAATCCTATGCACGCTATGAGAACGATATACGCTGCTATTACCAATAATTTATGTTTTAATGCTTTTTTATCTTCATTGTAATTGTTATAATTGAAGATCGCGATCATGCAAGAATATATAGTAATATATATAGCAAAAAATACAATTAAAACGCCCAGAATTAATATTAAAATGTTCTTCCACAAGAAATACTGTTTCTTGCGCTTACTTAAGAAATTAAAATTTTTATCAAAGT
>CAZVTX010000157.1:0-8286 GCA_964629395.1 uncultured archaeon | reverse complement strand
ATTAATACCTAAAGAACATATAAAATACCATGCCGTAAAATTAATCCATCCATTTTGGGGTTTTATAGCTTTTTCTCTACCATATATTTCTTTAGTCCATTCTACCACACCATCCGTAGATGCCATTATCATATTTCCTAACCAAGGGACATCCCAAGGATTCATAGGAGGTGCGGCAACTGGATTATTTCCGTAAATATATGTTCTTAATATCCAGAACATAATTAATAGGGGTACCATCGTAATAAGGCTGGGTTTTAATCTCTGCAAAGCCATTCCCTGCTGCATTTTTTTAATCATTGCATCTTTTTTCATCCATCGTTTTCGTTCTTTTTTATATTTTTCAGGATTTATTTCCGCTAATTTTATAATTTCTGCTTTCTCTTCATTATGAGCTTTCATAATGAGCTGTTTCCTTTGAATTTCTTCCGTATCCACGAATAATTTATTTAGTATAGTAATGATAATGGCTACAATAGTGGATATTAATAAAATAAAAAACATAGATCCTGGCGGTTTACTGATATAATCTATAAATTCATTAGAATTTTGAGCTAATAATAAGAAAATCATGTTATTTATTTGAAATTTAATTACTAATATAATTTTTAATAAATTAAAATTTAAAAATTTAGAGAAATTTAATCCAGACCGAGAAAACCTCTTAAACTAGGATATTGTTCTGCAGCAACTTCTTTACTTATGGTTTCGGCATATTGATGGACAATACCTATAGCGATCAATAATCCTGTCCCGGAAGTTAATGCGCCAAGTGCGTCTGCCGTGAAACTCAACAATGCAATAATAATACCATTAAGAATAACTAAAGTCGGGATATATCTTTTTAATATCCGCTCAATTATTTTTTCCGAACGTCTAAATCCAGGCACTTGCATTCCGGAATCTATAATTTGACGTGCTATATCCTTCGGAGCCAAACCTGAAACTTCTACCCATATTTTTCCAAGATATATACTTAACGCTATGAAAATTAATAAATATATTACAGCCCTCCATGGTGCATCTAAGACATCTTGGATACCTCTCGGTGGAGCTAAAAACCAGATTAATCCGGATTTTGGTACTAAATAACCGCCCATGCCGGTTCCCGTTGATTGTGCCTCAAAAGTCCCTATTAAATCAAGCCAAAAATCATATCCTTGCCCTCGCCATGGCGATCTCGGACCTGCAATCAGCTGCCCAAAAAATAAAACATTTGCATAAAGAGCATTATATAATATAACAGGAATATTTGATACATATAATAATTTCATCGGATATTTACCTTTAAAACCACGATAACCCGCATATTGAAGGGGAATTTCTACTCTTGTGCTCTCAAACCAAATCGCAATTACAAAAATTATTATTGTTGTAATAATCCCTAATAAAGAGGGCAATCCTCCTTCTCTAATAAAAATATCACTTAAATCAGTAGCGGGATTATCATCAAAAAGTACGTAAAAAAAAGCAATTACAATACCTCTTGGTATTCGCTCTGTTCCTGGTGCCTCAATAAAGCTAAAACTGTTCCAAAAAATTTGTCCTGCTACTCCTGCTGCAATAAATAGAGATACTCCGCTTCCTAAACCCCAACCTTTTTGAAGCATTTCATCTAAAAGTACAATCACAATACCTGCAAATAAAAGCTGTAAAAATATTAATACAGAATTTTGCACACCTAATTGCTGCCACGGACCAAATGCTCCACCTAAAATATATGCAATTGAATTAAACATCGTAAGGATTATTGATAAAGCTTTCTGAGCACCGCTAAACATTGCCCTATCATAGGGATCTGTCATATCAACATCTATTAATTTAGAACCCATAAGTAATTGCATTATCAGTCCCGCAGTAACTATAGGTCCAATTCCAAGTTCCGTTAATGTACCGCGTTTACTTGCAAGGATAACTCTTAACCAATAAAAATAATCAGTACTATCTTGAAGCTGGACGCCGTATAATGGAATATTACTTAAAATAAGATATATTATTAATACTAATGCGGTCCAGGCAAATTTTTCTTTAAATTGTACTTCACGCTGAGGTTGTTTAATTTCAGGTAATACTCGTACGATAGGTGCAAAAAATTTTAAGAATCTACCACCCATGTTGCTCCAGCTTGAATGTTATTATTAATAATAATACTTTTTTTAGCAAAATTAAATTAATTTTTTAAAATCGAGATAAAAAAAAAAGTTTATTATAAAGTATTCAAGTTTTTTTATTATTCAAAATCTTGTAATAAATTCTAATTTAAATTATTTTTAAAAAAGAAGGAAAAAATAAATTAAATCTTAAAGCCAAATATTTTATCCTTAATATAAATTCTCCATCTTGCCGCTCTTAAAATAACGATCCAATACCGGTTGGCTCATCATCTTCTTCCTCTTCGGGTTCGGGCTCTTTCTTAGGTTCTTCTGCAGGTGCTGCCTCTGAAGCTGCGGGAGCAGCTGCTGCGACTACTGGTGCCGCTGCTGCTGAGGCGATTAAACTATCAATATCCGTGTCTTTTAATCCTGCAATTAACTTAGCAATTTGATTTTTATCAATATCAGCACCCGCTGCTTTCAATATTTTCTCTATGTTCGATTCATTTATTTCTCCGCCAACCTTATGGAGTAAAAGTGCGGCATAAATACTTTCCATCTGATTCTACCTCTTTTTTTTATTTTATTTTATTAAGTTTATTTTTTTATTATTTTATAAAAAAATCTTTATTATTTATCCAAAAAGTCCGCCTATTCCAACGGACTCCTCTTCTTCTTCCTCTTCAGGCTCTGGCTCAGGTTCTTCTTTACCAACATCCTTGGATTCCCCTCCTACAATAGATAATCCTTCTCCAAAAATAACTGCATTTATGATATTTGCATTAACAACGGCCTTTTTAATGTATTCTTCAAGCATATCTTCTGCAATAATCGGCATCTCAAATAATAAGGAAAGGGCTTCTCTGTATGCCCTTTGCACCAGAGGTTCAATAGTTTCATCATCTATAACTCCTAATTCTATTGCAACAGATTTAGCAGTATTAACCGCTGAAATAAAGTCCTCCTTAAATTTCTCCATATCCATATATATAACATCAGCCGGAATAATTTCTCCATCGCTCCATGCATAATGGATTTTAATAATCGATTCTAATGGCCTAACTCCAAGCTTTTTTAAGACACTTGCTTGTTTAACGGTGACAAAATCTCCTGCTTTATGAGTTCTGGTATCTTCTCTAATCCATATTGTATCATTTTGAATACGTGTAGGTAAACGAAGTGTCATATTCAATTCTGAAATTACTTGTCCTGTAGGTAATCCCGTATCTCCTGCCGGGACCCAAATATCCACGGGTGTAATTGAATTCGGTTTCGCAGGAATCATCCATTTATTTTCCTCAAAAATTTTCTTTAACTCAAAAACATCCATATCAGTAAAGACCAAACTTGATTGTCCAGGAATATTTTCCGCTAATTTATCAAGATTCTCTTTTCCGGATTCTTTTTGATATTGTTTAATCGCACGAATTTGTAATCTCTTCTTAGACATTTTAATTATTGCTTTGTCACGCAATATTTTCCGTGTTTCCTGTATTTGTCGATCATTTATTCCTGCTACATTAATTACTGCAACTGTTTTATAGGTTCTCAAAAGATTAACTAATTTTGAAACTTCTTCAATTTTCCACTGCGGGACTTGTGTACTAACCATTTTATACCACCTCTTAACCTCCGATTTTTACTGGTTTTCCCATTGTTGTTTTAATATAAATTGATCTAAAATTATTGTATTTGTGCGGCATTTGATCCGCTACAAAATTAATAACCGCTTTAATATTTTCTAAAATCTTATTTTTATCCATTGATTTCTTTCCGACTTTAACCTGTAAAACCGGCTGTTTTTTTACCTGAATTCGAATAATTTTTTTATATCTATCAATAATGTTTTCTAATTCGTTCGGATTAGTTAATATTCCATATCCCGCAGGGAACGGTTTTGGCATTTTTCCTAAGGGTCCTAAAAATCGGGCTAAATATCTCGCGATTAAAGGCATTAATTTCGCTTCCACTATAAAGTAGTCATATTTCTTAACAAATTTCTTTTTTTCTTTCTTTTCTTTTCTATTGAGCGCTTCAAGCTGATCTTTATCTAATGTATCAACGCCTAATTTCTTTGCTTTTAATAATGCCTCATCGGTAGCTATAACGCAAACATTTGGTTTATCTTCGGTAATTATTTCATTAGGAAGCACAAGTTCTTTATCAATTCTTTGTTTTGGGTCATTTAAATTGAGGTTTTTTAAGTTAAGGATAAAATCAATCGATTCGTCGAATTTCCTTACTTTATCGGGAAATCCTTCTTTTTTCCGAACTGATAATTCTATTGCTTTATCTAATGACTTTTTTAATTCTAATTCATCAATTTTCATTTATTCTTATTCACCCTCTTTTATTCTGTCATCATATTCTCCATTATCTATTCTTTTTTGAATTACACGCGGATCTTCGCCTTCTACAGTAACTCCTACTGAGAGTGCTGTCCCTAAAACCGTTTTAACACAAGTTTTAAAGTCTTTGTCCAAAAAATCATCTTTTTTAGCCTTAGCAACTTCAATTATTTGTTCTAATGTTAAATTACCAATTTTATCTTCAAGACAATCTGAAGATCCTTTTTCAGCACCAGCTTCTTTAAGAATTAATGAGGCTGTAGAAGGGGTCTCGACAAAAATCTCGAATTGTTTTGTTTCAGGATCGCATTCAATTCGGACGGGTACCTTTAAACCTTTGAACATCATAGTTTTTTCATTAACGGCATCAACTACATCTTTAATATTAATCCCCGTTGGCCCTACTGCGGGTCCTATTGGCGGACCCCCTGATGCAGCACCTCCCGTCACCAGAGCCTTTACGATTACTTTTCCTTTTTCACTCATGTTCTCTCCTACTCAAAGATAGTTATATTAATCAGACCATAAAAGGCCAAAATATTCTAAGTTTACGTTTTCTATCATTTCAATATATTTTCATATTGAAACCGTTTTTTTAACGTACTAAGCTTTTAAGTTTAAGATTCTTTTCAGCTTAGTAATTTAAACAAGTGAAATAAAATTAAAAAGTTTTTTTAAAAAATTGAAAAATAAAAAAATTCTGTCTAACCTATTTGTAGATATATAAATCTTTATCTTAATTTGCTAAAAATTTGCAAGAAAAAGATGAGTTCACATAATCGTACAATATGCATAATACAATTAACATTTCCTTGAAATAAAAAATTAAAATTAAAATCACTTAATATTATAAATAATAAAAACGAATAATCTTTTAATAATTGGGATATAATAAAAAATTTTAATGGTTATTTATTTTATTATGATTACATATTTTAAAGGAGGTTGTTGTAAATTAAACTAATATTAAGGAGGTCGTTCCATTAAATGCCGCAGGGAATAGAATTACGCAATTAGCGTTTTTCTCCTAAAATTACATGTAGATGGGACGATCGACTTGGAGTAATTCTTGAAGCACAATATCCGGACGATATTACGACTGGTTTAACAGATGATGATCTCTTAACCATTTTCTCTACTCATGCTATGACCGAATCAGCGGGTATTCTTTCGATGAGAATTAAAAGATTTAGTATCGTTTCATATTATACGGGAATACCCGAAGATGAGGCGGAGAGCCAATATTTTGTCGCCTTAGTTCTTAATGAGAATGAAAATCCGAATACATATGAAGAATCTTTAACCGAAATTGCTAAAATGATTATTGATGCAGTTGGCAAACCTGGATTTCAAGATTTCTATATTGAATGCTTTGATAGAGTATCAAAAATGAAAGAGATTTCAGAGGAGCAAAGATATGCTTTTATTTTCAGAGATGATGTCCGCAATTTATTGCTTACAAAGCTTACTGATGGTCCGATGACTAAAGAAGGCTTAGCAAAATGGTTATCAAAAGAGGTAGAAAGAGAAGTAACGGACATAGATGGACTTTTGGCACCACTCCTTAAAACCGATTTAGTAACTGAATTAAATATTTCAAAAGGAAAGAAAGTTTCTTTAGAATATGTCTTTTTATTACGTGATGTTGCTCTTATACGAGCCCCACATGTAGAAATATTTAAAGCTGCAAAATCCGGACAAATGGATCCTGAATTAAGAGAAAAATATCAAAAAGAAGTAGAAAAATTCTTTAAAACTTATAGAATTACAACCCAAGACACAAGGACTATCGCTGAATATATTAGTAATCCTGATACTTACGATATTATTAAAGTATTGAGACAAGGGTATATGACGCGAGAAGAAATCGCTCCAAAGATAGGTAGAGAAATGCCGAATTTAGACCGTTTACTTAAAAGAATGGCCGAAGATAAAATTATTTTACCTATAAAAGATAAAAAGCAAAGAGTTTGGATATTTCTACTTAGTGATATCCAAGCAATTACATTCTTTCCCGAATATATGGTTGATGTTATTAGACGCAGGTGGAAAGAAGGTACTATTGCAAAAGAAATAGCATTAAAACATTTAGAATTACTGCGAGCAGAATATATCGCAACTCAAGCGCCTAAATTCAGAAAGAAAATGTTTGAAGCAATATTATCTAATTTTGAGACTGCAGAAGCAAATATCAAAAAGAAGAAGCTCGACCTTGCTGCCAGTAATTTAGAAGTCTGCTCCACTCAAGCCTTTGATATGGGTGAAAGAAAATTAGGTGCAGAATTAACTAATGCAGCAAAATTGTTAAGAGAAGATAAAGAGAAATATCTTGAAGAACAATGGGAAAAGGACAGGGCAACTATCTTAGAATTTTTTGAAAATATTAAGAAATCGTTAGAAGAAGCTCAGGCTAAGGCTCCTAAGAAGAAGAAATCACTTGAATTAAAAGAAAAAGAAGCCGGTCCAAGTGAAAAAGCTGCTGAATTAGAAGCAGGTAAAGGTAAAGAACTTAAAAAAGAAATAACAAAAGCAAAAGAAGAATTTTCTTTAACAGCCACTGTTAATAAAGAAGCAGCTCCAAGTGTAGAAACAAAAACACCAGAAAAGAAAAAACCCCCTAAAGCAAAAGCTCCACCTTCTAAACCTACTGAGCCTCCCCAACCTTCAGCTGAAGTGAAAAGTGACATTACCTCTCAAATAAAGGATTTAGAAGTTCAAATAAAACAATATAAAAAACAAAAAGATATGGTAAAGGTTGCCGAAAGTCTTGCTAAATTAGCAAATTTATATAAAGAAGCAGGTGATATGAAGAAAGCACAAGAAATATATGAAGAGCAAAACAGAGTAACAATTGATACATTAAGACAATTACAAGCAGACCTCATTAAAAAAGCTAAAAAAGCAGAGAAAGACAAAAATTGGGAGGAAGCCGCTAATTTATACAAAGAATGCAGAGAAATTTCAAGTAATCTTTTTAAAGCGGGACAAATGAGCGAAGCAGAAAAAGTAAAAGAATTTACTGCCTTAGAGAATAAATGTAGAAGTAAAATTCAGAAATAGTTTTTTTTTACAATCTAATTCTTAATTTTAATAATTTAATTCCGATTTAAAATAAAAGTTATATAATAAAAATATAGTTTATATTTTAGAATTATAATTTTTAATTCGATGAAAATTATTTATTAGTAGTTCAAGTAAATCTACAATTAATCTCTAGCAATGATTTAAATATAAAACCTGTTTCTGATATTAGTGATAAAGTCTATGATTTCCTTGTAGCTACAGGATAAACCGCTAAAATATTAGCAATTCAGAGCTATAATTTAATTCTCATGGTAGGAATAATAGGAATCATATGAACGATTCCAATTTTAAAGAAAAAATATCAAAAATAAATATTATTCCTAAAAATTTTTTTAATATTTTGATTAAAAACGACAACACATTCGTCGTCCGTAATCTAAATTGTATTTCAAGTATTCATCAGAAAGGATTTTCATAATAATTTCATAATCTAAGCCTGTCTTTTTGGAAATATCTTCTATTTCAATACCAGGTTTAGCAATTAATTCAAATATTTCTTTTTTCATTTCTTCAGAAATATTTTTTTCAGTCATCTCATTTTTTAATGTTTTATCATTATTTGAATTTTAGGTTTATATTTTAAAAATTCAATAATAAAAATGGAGTTTAATACCTTATTTATTTAAAATTATCTCCATTTTTTCTTCTGAAATAAGGAGTATATTCAATATGATTAACCAAATCATATGTTTTTAAAAATCTTTTTAAACATTCTTTAAATTGGTTTTCAATTTTAATTCGTCTTTTTATATCTCTGATCC
>CAZVTX010000156.1:0-8289 GCA_964629395.1 uncultured archaeon | reverse complement strand
TTTACAGCGTATACATTGAAAAATAGAAAAAAAATTTTTTCCCTCTTTTCTATTTTTAGGATACATTTTTAATTATCGCCCTTATTTTGTTCGTATAAACTTTTAATAATAAATAGAGCCTCATTGGGAATATCTATTTGAATTATTTGAATGCCCCGTGAATGTGCAAATGAATAAAACTTCTTTTTTAAAAGTCTTTTTTCATTTTTAATTGATTCTGCATAATCAATATAATCAATTACAAAAAGAACCAGCTTATACTTATTTTTTAATGTCGTATAATTTTTCTGCAAGATAAATTCATTTAATTGTGATGCTCTATAAAATTTAACCGCTATTTTATTAAATAAAATTATATGTGCATCAATATCTTCTGTGATTTTAATTTTTACTTTCAGATTTTCTAACCATTTTCTTATTCCGAATTTTGCAGGTATATTCTTACTGATCTGAACCTCAATAATTCTGGGATTCTCTATATCATTATCTCTTTTTTTTAGATTTTCATTAAAATATTCGAGATTTAATTGCGAAGGTTTTTTATTAATATTTTTTCCGATATTTTCTTTGTTAATGGCATTCTCAGAAAAATGAGGTTTTTCGGATTCCTTTTTTTCTGCTGGTCTTTTTTTATAAGTATTTTCTTGTTTCACATTCTCTAAATATTTCGGATTTTTAAGATTAACGGTCATTTTCTTTATTTTTTTAAGTGCAATATTAAGATAAGCTTCTTCGGAGGTATTCTTACAATATAAAATAATGACATTTCCTTCACGATGCCTTGCTGTCCGACCTTGTCTTTGAATCATACGAATCTCGGAGGCAACTGCATCGTAAAATATAACGATATCACACTCGGCAATATCCAATCCTTCTTCTCCAACATTAGTGCTTACAAGGATATTGTATATTCCTTCTCTGAATTTATCAAGTAATTCAAGCTGTTTTTTCTGCGAAAGTCCTTTATCTTGTTTTGATTTATTGCTTTGTCCTACAAACCTTGCAGGTTTGAAAGATTTTATGTTCTTTAGGCGATCAACAATAAGTTTTACGGAGTCTCTTAATTTAACAAAAATTAAAGCTCTCAAGTCCGGCTTTTTTGAAAATTCATTTTTAAGTATTTTTTTTAACATTTTGAATTTAGGATGAATTAATTGTTTTGGAGCGGATTCCTTAATTTTATTGAGTTCTAAAAAAATTTTTCTTAGTCTAAAATCACTTGCTAAAATTTTGATGGCTTTGGATGCGGACTCCCTATGAGCCTCACGATTCATTTTTTCAAGATATTTTAATAAGACATCGAGTCCCTGCTGTTCAATTAATTCAATTAAATGATATAAAATTAGTGCTTGAGCATTAACAGAAATCGCCCCATAAACTCCTGTTTTATCTCCATCTCTTTTTATTAATGAAATTAATTCTTGATTCAGTCTAAGAAGATCTTTTCTATAAATTGTTTGATAATTTTTATTATGTTGAGCTTGCAGAAAACCCATTTGATTGAGATAATTGAGGCGCTCATTTAACATAAGACGGATTACATCTAATATTTGTTTCATTATATCGGTCAAGTCTACCCCGATTTTGTAAATATTCATTGGTTTCAGATATCTTTTTACATCTTCATCCGCTCTAGTTCTTATATGAATGTTTTCTGCAGGAATGTGAAGGTTTTTGCATAATCTGGTAATTTTCGTTTTTGAAGCTCCGGGAGATGCAGTTAAGCCTAATATTATACCATCAGGATTTTGCTCTGAAAACTTATCGGCAATATAACAATATGCATAATCTCCGGATGCATGATGAGCCTCATCAAAAATTATCAGACAAACTTTCCCCAGATTATATCTATTTTTTACTAAATCATTTCTTAAAGTTTGCGGTGTGAAAAATAAAAATTGTCTTTCCTGAAAAATGATTGCTCGTTTTTCCGGTAAAATTCTTCCCGTAAGAATTGCACAATTTTTAGGGTTTAAGGATAGAAAATGAATAAAAGAATCAAAATGCTGATTAATTAAAGGGCGGGTTGGCGCTAAAACGATCACTTTATAACTCTTGGGAAAAAGATTCAAGGTTTTTTTAGCTACCAAAACGGCTATTATTGTTTTTCCTAACCCCGTAGGTAAGACAACTAAAGAATTTTTATTTACACATGCTTGTGCAATTTTTTCCTGATATTCCCGAAAATCGATATTTTTAGTTAATGATTCATTAAAATTTTGTTTATTTTTTTTTAGGGATTCCAAATTACTCAACTATGATTTTATAATTTTTAATTTTAAAATTTTCAGGTCGTTTATTGATTTTAATATATGAATGAATATTTAAACCAAGCTCTAAACCTAAATTCGAAATATAAAGCAAATCGTCTTTCTTTATAAAAAGCATAGGATATTTTTCAAATAACCTTTTTACCTTTTCTAAAAAGTCGCCGTTTTCTAAGGATAAATTAAAAGGTTTACCTCTTTTAATAAATTGAAAAACAAATATTATATCATTAAAAGTTCTTGCATCCTCAGCGGTTATTGTTAAAAATTGTAAATTTTTGGTTTCGGTTGATGTTTTAGATTTTAGATCCTTTTGCTTTGTTTTTGACTCTAAAATAAAATAAATATTGTTGTTAATAAGCTTTTTTCTTAAATCAAATTCTTTAAATTCATTTTTAAAAAGATTTTGTAATTTTAAAATGAAATCTAAGAGAATACTGAGATATGAATCATCAATTTTAAAAAATTGGGCTAATTTTGTCAAATTCAACTTTTTCTTTTTGTTGTTTACGAATAATCTTAAAATCTTAATCAGTTCGTTTAAAAGTTTTATAAAATTATTATTAAAATCCCGATTTAAAGGCTCTCTGAAGTTATCTTGATTCATATACATATCTAAAGGCATCAATATAAAATTAAAATAAAAATTTAAAAAGAAAAAAAGAAAAGATTATCTTTTCCCGAGCATTCTCTCCGATTTCTTAGCTAAAAGTATGGCATACATCAATGCTATTGAAGGCAATGCCGCCAAAAGTATTGGAATTGGTGCAAAATTAATTGGAAGTTCATTATTATTAATGTTATCTGAATTTGAATCTGTATTTGAATTATTATTTTCATTAGAATAAAAGTTAAAAAACTCCGTATGGATTAGTTGAAAATTATCCCGGAATGTATCATCTAAATATAATTCGATTTTATATTCCCCGTAATCCTCCAAAATAAGAGTTTTCGAAAAAAGGGTATAATTATCTTTAATTTCCGAATTGAAATAAATATCGCCTAAGTATGAATTATCAAGGAATAATTTGGCAAATAATTGTGCTCCGTGGATTGCCTGATATCCATTAGATGTAATAATTGATACATTAACATAAATAAATAAATTATTAATATTTTCTTCGATTGAGCTTCCGAATTTTAATTCATAAGTGGTATTAAAATTTAATTCAAATTCGGCTATTTTGGTAATTCCATCATAAATACTTATAAATCCAATTACTCCCGGATAATTTTCTGGATTCGGAGGAATGTAAACTTCTCCTATATAATCATTATCTCCTACTTTATTAAGGCATACGGAAGTACTTAATTGTTCACTTTCATAGAATACCGATATAGATGTCTTAAATTCATCAAGGATTAAGTTGTAAATACTGACATTTATCATATTATAGGATCCAAGTTGGATATTATTATAATATTCAGCATTAATATCTAACTCAGAATGCTTGGCAACATCGGACACCATTGCGAGAATCTTTACAGACACTATTTCAGAGCCTATTCTGGGAATGAAATCATGATATTCCTCTTTATAAATTGATTTTACTAATTGTTGTGCTTTCGTTGCATTAAACTGTATTTCTAAATTTAACAATTCCGAAATCTTATAACAATAGTAAAAATTAACGAAATCGTCATAATTCAGCACATTCTTAATAAAATTAGAGATTTTCTGGGAATCCAAGGAATATAACTCTAAAGCTTTTAAGATATATACCATAAAATAGGTATTTTTCAATCGAATAATTGTATCGTCCGTAAAACCGACGTTATAATATATATATTCGGCATCTTCATATGTATGACGAAAAATAAATGTATATAATGCCGTTTTATTAAAATCTAATCCATCAAGTTTAGTGCCACCAAGAAAATCATTTAATATCTCTAATGATCTAATTGCATAATACGAATTTTCCATGAAAGTTAATCTTTTTTTAATTCCATCAAGATAAGATGCATAAAAAATAGATGGTAAGAAGCCACCATATTTATTATAATCATTTCCTAAATATTGTGAACATTCAATACTATGTAAAAGCACGGAAAGATTATAATTCGCTGCAAAATCGTCTAATTTGTATATTTTTTTAAGAGCATCTAAAGCGTAAAAAGTAGCTTTATGAGACATTAATGTATCAATCATATCGATTTTATTATGTTTAGAATAGGTATAATATTCAATTGGAAATGATCTTATCCTTCTACATTGTGAATCTAAACGAATATTACCATAAAATGTAGAACTCTTAGCATTATCATCATAATAATATGCACCCTTAATCTCTTTATATAAATTATGTAATTCCAGATCTGAAATTCTATCGTTCATATAAAAGGAGTAAGCTATTGACCACAAATTTTTTAATGATGTATAGTCTCTTGATAATAATGAATATCCTGTGCAAGATTTAAATAAATTGATATAATTACTCAATTCGAGTATTTGCTGAGAATTTAACCGTGAAATGTTGCCGGTATTAGATAATACCCTTATTACCTGAAATGTATCAATTAATTCACGATTTGAGTAAAAAGAAGTGCTATTCCATCCTCCAAATTGGTTTACATTATTTATTATAAAATTAAGAGTTTCAGTTCTATTTATTCCCGAAAATCCGACGATTTCCGATAATTCAAATCCTAAAGCTGTTGCGATTATGTCGGTATAATATTCGGGGTAATTTGTATAGGGCATTTTAAATCTATCCGTTTGAGAATCGTATAAAACACTCAAGAATTGGCGAAAATTTTCAAGATTTATTGAATCTTCTACGCCGAAAATTTGTAAACTTTTAATACAATAATAAGAAGCTATTAAGTTTGGTTCGGTGGACTGCAGACTATTAAATGATAAATCTTTATCATTATAAAAACCCCCAAGAGAATATTCATATGAATTATATGATTGAAGAGATTGAATATATTGGATTAATTCCGCCCTATATTGTGAATAATAATCCCAATTACCGGTTTCATTTATTGTTAGAATTGCAAAATAGGTATTATCCATAGTAGAAATATTAAAAGGCTTTTTTAAATCTCCTGAGTAGGGTTTTCCGATAAAGCCACTCGTTTTAGTATTATAGCAGCTAAGGATATAATTCAAGGATTTTGTAATATCAATTAAGTATGTAGCATTAAGCATTTTCAAAGTTAGAAGCGCATAGCAAGTGGTGTCTAAAGGAGATGTAAGAGGGTACCAAAATAGGTTAGGGTCAATATCTAAATATCTTAGTGAATAGATATCATAAAATTCCCCAGAGCTACTATTATAACATGATAAAACATAATTTATAATTTCTGTTGCATTGATTTCATTTAATTTTCCTATTGTATTCATGATAAAGACCGCATAATATACTGCTTGAAGAGATGGCTCGTAGTATTCAGGGAAATAATTTAAAGAATTATATGAATTTGCTTTTTCATCAAGAATTTCGTTGATAATATCATAATTACTTTTACTTAATAATAGACGATTCTTTCCATCATCAATTATTTTAGTTTCTTGACGATTTGCATCCTTAATATTTCTAATTATTAAATTTTGATTGTAAAAATTACCGAAATTTACGGTTAGAATCAAAATTAAAATTAATGTTAAAATTTCCCGCACAGTTTTTAGTTTTCTCATATTTATATCTGAAAAATATTTTTTAATCAATAATAATGACATTTATATTTAAAGAAAAGAAGAATTTTTTAGTATTATCATTAAGATTATGATTATTACAATTAAGATATACTAGAAAAAGTTAAAAAAAATGAAAAGATAGTTATATTTGAAAAACTGGTTAACTTAAATAAATATTATATTATTTTAGTAGCTTATCTTGCCTAAATCTCTGCTTCTTCAAGCTTCTAATTATTTTATAACTTACTATAAGCAATTTTTAGTTTACTAAACGTTATTTTAATAATTTACTAAATATGGCATTTAGGAGGTCCTTTACTACGTCGTTTCAATAATTCATTAGAAAAGTCAGGAAAATCGAAATTAATTAATTCTAATCTTGTTTTTATCTTAATCTGATAATCTATTTTATTAAAATTATTACTATAATCTTTAATATCTTTAAAATTATAATTTTTATAAAAGGTATTATTATTGGAAATTAATGATTTAATCTTTTCTTTTATGAATTTTTTATTTTTGGTAATTCTTCTTCTCTTATTAGAAATATTTATCGCTTTATTTAAAATATAATTATCATTTTCTTTATTGTCTTTATCTAAACATATTGATTTACTTTTAACATCATCGATTTTATTCTTATTTATCATATCTTTCTTTTGAACTTCTATTAATCCCCTAGATATAAAAAAATCCCGTATAATCTCTGCAGATCTCACTAAACTTGAGAAATTCTTAACTTTAAATCTTTCAATAATGTTTTTCTTTATTTGAGCTTGAATTGTGCTCATTCGGATTTGTAAATGAGAACAGACACTATTTATATTAACATCATTAATTTCGGAACATAAGATTTTAATACTGGCTATAACGCCTGCTATAACATCTTCTTTTGTATTTTTAAAAAGATCCCATAATTTTTCTAAAATAACCCTACAATCGCAATAAAAATCCATACCCAGTCCGAATTTTTCCGAGATTTCTAATAATTTTTGAGAAACATAAGTTTTTCTATCTCTACATCGATATTCAGGAATATAATTAGATATTTGTAATAAAAATGCATTGAATTCCCGTTTACTAATTTTTGAAACATTTAATATTTCATCCTGACGAATAGGATATTTCCTTAATTTCATACCGATATAGATAATAATAGGCACAAGCTTATCGGGATTGCGATATTTTGTCCCGTTTCCTAGAATTGCTCTAATTTTTACGAATTTCATAAAAATATCTTCTTTCAAACTTTTAGGAAGCTGTAGTGCTTCAAAAATTCTGCTGATCTCTATTTTCGCCCTTTTTTTAACGGCTTCTTCATTACTGAGAGATTGATGTATCTTATTTAACCTGATAAATTTTGCACCATTTCCATTGATAAATCGCTCATGTGTAAATCCTATTTGCGTTAAGTTTAATTTTTCATGCTGGACTTTTACTTCATCAAAAGGTTTATGATATTCCATTTTAATATATTCTAACACAAGACCGCATTCACGACAGATAAAAGCATCATTCTCCTCTGCAATATTAAGAGATCCGCATTCATCACACTTTAATATACCTTCGATTTTATTTTTATCATTAGTACAATTTACATTATTTTCTAATATATTCCAAGGTAAACGATTTTGTATTAATTTTTTTGAAATCATTTTTATAAACCTTTTATTGCAATTAACTAAGGAATGTAAGGGTAGGAGTTGTCTTTTTAAACTTTATGGTATTGATATTCTGTTCATAAAAAAATATGATATCAATATAATCACTAAAAATTGTTCAGGACATAATGTTTATAAACAATCTTTACGACAAAAAAATAAAATAATAATTATATTCTGAATATAATTTTTTTAGTTTTTATTAAAATAAAGATATTACAAATTGTATTGAATTTATTAATCCTTACATAAGGAAGTAATTTATAATAATCCTAAATATAGCATGCTCATATTTAGTTAGAGAAACTTAAGTAAGCTTTTCTAAAAACTATTCTCTAAAGGATCTATTCAAATAAAACATTGTCTTTTGTAATGAAAATATATTATACGTAATTAACAAATCTCGTAATAAAAGTTTATGAAAATCATCTTTTTATTTTTTTCCTTTTTATTGGTATAATTTTATTTTTTAATATGATTGAATTATTTGAGTTAATTTTTTGGTTTGCAGTAATGTTTATTGTCGGATATTGTTTTAAAAACTTTATTTATCCGCATAATTTAGGTCCATTTAATCCAATACTTAATGCTCTAAGGTTTTTAGGAGTAATTATTCACGAATTGAGCCATTATTTAATGTGTTTAATTGCAGGAGTTCCTGCTCATAAGGTTCAAATCCATTTAAAAAAAAGCGGTACTATCAATCCTCATGGGTCGA
>CAZVTX010000155.1:0-8299 GCA_964629395.1 uncultured archaeon | reverse complement strand
TTATTTTTTTAAATCCAATTGCGATATATTTTGTAAGAGAGTAAAGAATAATTTTTTTATCTTTTATAAAACTTGATTATAATGAAAATTAAGCTCAAGAATAATAATATTAAAATTTAAAAATAATTTTCAAACTTAAATAGTTATAAATTCTCAAAATTGAATGCGGGAATTGCCAAGTCTGGCCAAAGGCGCTGGACTCAGAATCCAGTCTCGAAGGAGTTCGAGGGTTCAAATCCCTCTTCCCGCATTTTTATGATATATTTCATTTATTTTGATATTTTTGGATTTCTTTATATATCAGTAAAAATATATATTCAAAAGCAATGAATCACGTTAAAAAATTGAAAATTTTATATCATATTTTTTACTAAAAAATTAATTAAATAGAAAAAAGTATATTATTATATAAAGTAGAAATTATTAATCCTCTGAAATCATGTCTGAACAGAATAACGGCGAAAAAGAATCGAAAAATAATAAAGCAAAACTTAGTCAAGTCCCGGAAATTGAGGAAGAACCTATAGTTGTATTCCAATTTAACGATGAGTTAGGAGAATATGAAGAATTAGATGTTGATGAAAATGTCCCGCTATATGAGCTACTCGATTCGGATTTTATACTATTGTTTGTCGATCCTAAAAGATATCGTGTCTGGATCTGGCAAGGGGCAAATACTACAACACGTATGAAGTTCATTTCGGCAAAAATAGCACCTTCTATTCGGGATAAATATGGAATCGGTTATAAAATTACGTCTGTTGATGAAGGTAATGAAACCTTCGCCTTTAAAGTAATGGTAGGGTTAGAAGAAGAAATAGATTATGAGGAAGAGCAAACAGGTCCCGCCTATGAGGGAAAAGAGGAAGATATTGAATTATTAGAAGCATTATCACGGGAAAAAATTTTACTTCTTTTAGAAAAGGCAGGAGTACCCGAAGGATATGAAAGAAAAATGGTTATAGTTAAAAATAAAATTTACGGCTATAGGGAATATGAAAGAAATTATATGGGATCTATAATAAAAGAGAAACAACTTTTTCCGCTAAAAGAAGATGTTCCCGATGGTCCTTATTTAGCGGAAGGATACGTTCCGAGAATGTTATTCTCTTTTAATAATGTTGTCTTAACGGAATTATTGAAAAAAATTGACGGCGAAAATAAAAATAACGCATAGTCAAGTGATTATTTAATATGAGCCACGTCAGAAGAAAACCAAGTAAGCACCCTCAGAGAGTTGTTAGAAAACGAAGTCAAAAAAGAGAATGGTTATCCTTTTTTCTTATTCTTATTATGGTTATAAGCATTTTAGCTGCGATTGTAGCAATTATATTCTCCTCTCAAGGAACTTAAAGATTTTCGAATATCATTAATTATAAAATTCTTAATATTTTACATAGATCAATTAGTAAATTAAATTAATTCTTAAAGAAGTGACAAATTTGAAGCTTAAAATAATTGATTTAATTTTTATAATAATTCTTTTAATTTTGACAATTCTCTCTGTTGATTTATTGCTGGTGGAAGAACATCGTGCGGCAATTACAAATATTTGGGGAAGAGAAGTGTATGGAACCAAAACATTAGTCGCGGAATTAGGGATTGTTTTTGTAGTATGTATTGTCGGAAATTTATTGCCTGTTCCTACACCTTACTCTTGGGCAGTTTGCTTAGGTTTTGCATATCTTTCAGTGAATCCCCTAATAACACTTTTATTTGGCTTAGTAGCCGCTTGTGGTTGCCTTATAGGAGAAATGGGAGGTTATATTGTTGGAAGGGGTGCGGCAGAGGTGATTTCTGAAGAAAGAGCACAGAATTTATCTAAAATGCAGGAATATCTAATTGAGCATCCAAAATTAGCTCCTTTTTTAATATGGTTATTCGGAGCAACTCCTTTAAATGATGATATGCTCACAGTTCCTTTAGGGTTAATTAAATATTCTGCTAAAAAAACAATTATTTGGATATGGCTGGGAAAATTATGCATGATGTTAATAATGGCTTTCAATGTTTTCGGAATATGCGGTTTAATAGGCGGGGAAAATTGGATGCTAAGTATAATATCCCTTTATATCATTGTAATCATGATATATGTTCTTGTGAGATTTGATATCTTCAAGGGAATTAAAGAAAAAGCCGCAGCTGCCGCAGCTGCTAAATCTTAACTTATTATTCCTTTCTTTTTTAAGAACCAATTATCAATTAAAATCCTCTGAAATTTATTTGAATCATTAGTGTAATTGGAATGGATTGTTGATTTAGGAACCCAAATACCTCCTTGATTAGGAATCTCCATGTAAATCGCCTTTTCAGTTTCAATTTTAATTAAGCCAGAAATTTCTGTCTTATCATTTTTAGCATTACTCGATTGAACCTTAGTGATTATCCTATTCTCCTTATTCATTGCATTATAATCTGTTTTGATCTTCTCACGTTCATAATATTTATCTGATGTAGGAATAACTTCTTGTATTATCGGTTCAGCATATTCCGGGACAAAATTAAGATTATCTTTTATTGATTCTGCTGTATCATAACTTTGCTCTTTATTTGAAGTAGTTGAATAAATAATTTTCTCTTTAAGGATATGTTCTAATAAAAGTCTGAGAATCTCAACCTGAGGACGATTAATTATTTTAGAATAATTGTCAACTTTTATTCTTAAATCCTTAAATTCATTATTAGCCCAAGAAAAGATTATTTGCGTGCCATTTTCTTTAAAAGTATGGTATGTCGTCCAATTCTTAAGCTTCCTTTTTAATACTTGGAGGATTGATACAATTTCCTCCAAAGAAAATTTTATTATCTTTCCTTCTCCCTTAGAAGGTTTTTCCCATTCGCCATTTGGTTTTTTCCCGATAAATTTAAAAAAAACATTAGGATCGTTTTTAGAAAAAGTTCTAACCATCATGGCAGTTTTTTGTCCAAAAAAACTATAGTCATGCGAATCGACCATATTTTTATGATCACCCTATTTTTAAAATCAATTTTAAAATTTAATATTGGATAGTGTGCTGATTTATTGAAAAATTAAAAATATATAAAGAAAAAATAGCAGTTTAAATCTTTAATTTCTGAATAGAAGTAAAAACCTCGAAAATTATGCTTTTCATTAGCATTATATTATTAATTTCTTTATTAGTAGGATCTTTGGTCATATCAAATTTTATTTGCAAACATCATAAGCATGAAAATCTTATAAACTATATAAAAAAACAGTTCGAAAAGATTAATGGTAAACATTTAAAATTAAAAAAATTTGCATTAATTCTATTATTACTTTTAATTTCAGGTTGCTTTGTGTTTATTTACTATAATATTAGTAATAGAATTGCTTTTATCAGAAATGTTTCGGGGTTTGCGGAATGGCGAATCTCTGATGGACAAGAATATCTTTATGCAGAAGCAGACGATTATTATAGTTTAGGGTATGTGGTTGGAAAGGAAGCAGGGTATAAAATCGCATTAATGAGAGATTTTCTATTATTAAGCTCAATTTCTTTTGGAATTAATTATTTCGAGTTTAGCAGCATAAGCAGAAAATATTTAGAATATATCCCGGAAGATTTCCAAGAAGAACTAAAGGGTTTAAGTGAAGGGGCATCTGAAGGAAGCGGTATTTATATTTCTTTTGATGATGTTTTAATTCAAGCAGTTTTTTTTGAAGTTCTTTATGGACGATTAACTCCTATAAATGATGATCTAGCCGCATGCACCGCTTTCGGCGCAAAAAATAAGGATAATACTACAATCGTAGGGCAAAATATCGATTTATCAAAGTTAATGAAGCCTTTCGGATATTTTGTATTATCAAAAATAAAAAATAAACACGCAACATTTACTTTGAGGTTGGGTGCTTGTCCTGCCTTTCCGATAGGTAAAAATGATCAAGGGCTTACGGTAGTCATGAATTTAGTAAAAATTAATGTTGAAGCACCTATAACAACGCCTCTTTTTGTATCTATGAGAAAAAGCTTAGAAAATTCCGATAATGCAGAAAATCTTTTTAAAATGCTATTTCCAAGCCGAAAATGTCCATATGGCTTAAATTTCATTTTAAAAGACGCTAATAAAATAATTGCAGTTCAATCACTTCCCGATTCTCAAGAGATTTCTTCAATTAATTCAACTGGTGCACTAGTTCATACTAATAGATATTTAAAATCCTCATGGAAAATTAAATTAAGTGACCCTGATTATTCAGAAGAACGCCAAGAATATGCGGAAAAATTGCTTAATGAAGCTTTCGATGATTCGGAGCTGACTGATAATGAATTATTGGATATTTTAGCAGATAGTCC
The DNA here is from genome assembly GCA_964629395.1 of uncultured archaeon. Taxonomy (GTDB): domain Archaea; phylum Asgardarchaeota; class Lokiarchaeia; order Sigyniarchaeales; family SOKP01; genus CAZVTX01. Next base: position 3,998 of record CAZVTX010000155.1, on the reverse strand, counting down.
TATTATTGCCCGAAATGAACCCGGCATACTCGGAGTAGAGACATTCGGATTTTTAACCGATAAATATTTTGGAATAGGCACTACTAATAGAAATATTGGAGTAATACCAATTTAAATTAAATTATTCGTAGTTTATATTTTTATTTTCAAATTTTCTTTTAAAGAAGTTTAAAAGTGATTTTATGGATAAAATATCTTTAGTAAAGAATATAATTTTATACGGTTCCATTGCGGGAGCCATTTTTACGATAATTTTATATATGATATATTTTGATGCTATAATCGCCACGACTAAATTAATTCCAGATTCATGGATTATAATCCTTATAATAAGTATAAGAATGGTACTTTTAGCAGGGATGAGTTTTTACATGTTTAGGCGTTGGCTAAGCCAAGAATCACAATATTTCTCGGACATTCCGTTTTTATTTGCATTTTTCTTCCTAATGGTGATGTTCGGAAAAGCATTCGATCTTTTATACAATTTAACCTATTATACTACTAATGAGGCAACATTTCTTTTCTTAATTAAGATACGTTTTATTATCGCGATAATGAGTTTAGCACCTCTTTATTATTTAAGTATATGGATGATTCTCTTCTATATTTCTTTAGACGGGAAATATGAGAGGTTAATTAGTGAAAATTATAGAAATAAGTTAACATATCGTTTAATGTCGTTAATCCTAACAATTGAGTTTATAATTATAATGCTTTATCTGAATGTTAAAACAACTGCAATAATTCTTCCCGCCATTGTGCTTCCTTCGCTTGTAATAATATTTTTAATCTTTTACTTTTCATATAGAAATAAAAGATTAACGCAGGTTAATACACTACTCCTAACAATTGGTTTCGGAGCATATTTAGCATCTCAAATTTTGCGACCATTATTACATATTATTTTCTCAGAATCAGTTATGTATAGCTTTTCCGCAGAATTAGTCGATCTTATTATTTTCGGGATAATATTTATCGGATTGATACAAAAACATCTTGCAGCATTGATTAAAGAAAAGAAATTAAAAAATAGAGAAAAGGAACTAATAATATCACAATAAAATTTTAAATTAAAAAATCGTATTTTTTCATTAATTAATATTATATTTTAATATTCAATTCTATCTCCGAATTTTTTTACCGGCCAACGCCAATATAAATCCGTTTTAATTACATTTTTTTCTTTTAATTCTCTAAAAAGCTTATCTCTTAAATCATTCAAAAAACCCTCGGGATCATATAAAATTTTTCCTTCATCAAAAGCATCTAAAATAAGATAGTGTTTTGATTTTACATTTCCCTCCAATTCTTTAGATGTCCACCAGAAAGCTTGTATACCTGAGCTTACGTTACGTGTTAATTCCCTAATCTTTTCTCTTCTTTTTTTATAATCTTTCGGTAAATTATCACATATTATTATCAAATCAATATCGCTTACATGTTTTTCGTTATTTTTTGCTTCACCTCGAGCCAGAGACCCAAAAAGTAAGATTCCTCTAATATTTAACTTTAAATTAAAAATATGTTTTAGATATTTTTTTAGTTCATTCCTAAAATAATTATCATTAATGAACTCTAAATCTATTTTTTCTATTTTATTCATCTTTATATCAATTTTTCTATTCTTTCAAGAAAATTTATCATTATTTTACATTCCGATTCAAAATCTTTAAAATTTTTAAATATTTCATAAATATTTCTCAAAATCTCGTATAAATCATTTAAATATTTTTTACATTCTTTTTCACCATATCGTTCTTCAGGATAAATTAATTTCCCTTCAATTATATCACCATAGCGAGTGAGAGTTCCCTCTGCTTCTATATCTTTGGCTAATAATGCGATTGTTTTAATTTTATTTAAAAAATCCTCCGAAATTTCATAATTTTTATCAGATTTAATTTTTTCTAATATTTTTGATGGTTCATGGGTTTTTTTAAATTGTAAACCTGAAAAAAAAATTAATCCTTTTAAAAGCTGTTCAATGGACAATTGAATAAAATATACAGAAATTGGATAATCTTTTTCGATAACATTTTTTATAGTTCTTTCTATATTTGGAAATGCTAATTTCAGCCATTCTTTTGTTCTTTTATAATTGTCTGTCAATGTTATTCTGGTTTTACATTATTTTTAATTCAATATTATGATGTTTCTTTAATTAAAAAATCCTATTGTTTTAGATTTATTTTATACAAATAAAATTAGTTTAAAAGAAACTAAGAAAATATAATCATGGTTTATTCTTTTGAATATTTTTCGATAATATAATTTTGAAGAGACCAGGCATATTTTTCGAGGTTAAGAATCAGAATTTTTTGCTGGATCTCCCTTAAATAAGATACATCAAGTCTTTTGAACAATCTATTTAAATGATCAATTGTATCAAAAATCTCTACGATTGTTTGCCAATCTCTTGCCCATTCCTCATCTTGTTTTGCCATTTGAGCTATTTTATACACCTTTCTTATTGATTTATAATATTATTTAATTCTTATGAAATCCATAAAAAGATTAGTTTATAAACTTTTAGCAGTGCTGAAAAAGTGATTTTTAATCCTAAATATCCTTTAGGAAATATCTCTTTAATTTTTTATAATAATTCTATTTATTCAAGTAACCATTTCCATAATGGAATATATTTTATTTTTTTATTGTTTATAATTTCTTCACTCTCAAAATCTTCTGTTATTATAAATCCTTCTTCTAAATTAAAAAAATTCATTGCTTCTAGCAATCCATTAATTTCTCTTTCTTTATTTTCAGTTATTTCATAAGAAACTTGGATTGCTTTCGTAATTTTTTGGCCTTCCATAATTACAAAATCACACTCATTTTTATTTTTATAATAATAAACCTGCATTTTATTTTCAATTAAAGACAAGTAAACAATATTTTCATATAATTTCCCAATATTATCACTAAATCTAAATCCAAAAAAGTTAGCCAAACCAGGATCAATACAATATACTTTTTTAGGATTAACTTCTTGGACTTTTAAAGTATAAGAAAACTTTGGAATTAAAAAAATTACACATATCTCCATTAAATAACTTGAGAATCTCTCAACACTATCTAAACTCAATCCCATAAATTTTGCAATACGTCTGTATGTAATAAGTGATGAAATATTTGTAAGATAATATTTTGCCAAAAAGCGAAGTTTTTCTATCTTTCTTATCTTATATCTTTCTATAATGTCTCTTCCTACAATATCATTAAAATATCTTTCAAGAATTTCCTCTTTTTCTTCTTTTAAAACGACCAGAGGGAATCCTCCAAATTCTAAGTATTCTCTAAGAAGTTGTTTTATTTTAGATTTATTGGACAAGAGATCTAATTTGCTCTTTAATTCAATACCTTTAAAATCAAGAAATTCCTTAAAATCTAAAGGATAAACCTTAAGTTCAAGCCACCTCCCGGTAAGCAATGTTCCTAACTCTTTTCCAAGCAATTTTGATGTTGAACCTGAAACTATTATGTGAGCTTCTTTTTTCTCATGAAGTGCCCTAACAAATCTCTCCCAACCATTTATATTTTGAACTTCATCTAATAAAATGTAAGGAATATCATTAGGTTTAATTAATTCAATATAAGCATCATAAATTTGCTGTAAAAATTCTAATGATAGTTCACCTAAGAATTTTGGTTCTTCAAGATTAACATAAAGAAAAGATAAAGGATTTTCACCTTCAATAATCTTCTTTTTAATAAATTGTTTCATTAAGGTAGTTTTACCGCTTCTTCTTATTCCTGTTATGGCAATAATTTGTTCTGTTTTTAACAAATTGTTTAATTTCTCTAAATATTTTTCCCTAAATATGCCTGTATCATGCTTTTTGTTCCAAAAATTCCAACTGCTTAAAATCTCGATAATCTTTTCCTTATTCATAATTTTAAATAAATATTTAATTATTAAAAAATATCGGTCAAAATTAATTAGATCTGACCGATATGTTTTATCAATTAATAATTATTTTATTTTTTAATAAAATTAT
>CAZVTX010000154.1:0-8315 GCA_964629395.1 uncultured archaeon | reverse complement strand
TTTAACCAAACAAACGATTATTAATTTTTATGAAAAATATAATAAAATAATAGAGCCCCATGGAGCTGTTGGCTGGGCGAGTTTAGAAAAGTATCGAAAAGAATATCCGGAAGATAATAAATATAAAGCAATTTGCTTCGAGACAGCAGATCCCGCAAAATTTCCCGAAGAAATCATAAAATTAATCAATATAAAACCAAAAATGCCTATATCCTTGGAATTAATCAATAATAGAAAAGAATATCCAAATCCCGTAGAAATTAACAATTATAGTGATTTTAAAAAATATCTTCTTGAGAATTTCTAATCTTAAAGAATATTTTTTTTAATTAAATAAAATTAATAATATAGATAATAATTTCTTTTTTAATTAAAATAACTTTTTTTAAATTTGATGATAATTCAAAACTATCATAGAAGAAAATTAATGATTTTTTGAAATGAGATATGATTAAGATTAATTAATAAATAATAATTAAGATAATTAATAAAAAAAATAGGTGAAATTATGACTTTAGATTATCTGAAGCAAGATGATTCTCATGATAAGATTTTATTTACGGGTCTGGATAATGCGGGAAAGACATCTATAATTTTAGCACTTCAACGTGAATTTTCTAAAATAGCGATTTTATCTCCAACTAGAGGCGCACAGAGGAGGATCTTTCAATTTTTAGGTAGAGATATTGCTGAATGGGATCTTGGAGGCCAAATTAAAGGTTAAATCAACCTTTAAAGCCAAATTTCATATCGTATCTCGTACCTAAAAAACCCAAGTAAATATTTTGATGGAACAGAAGTCGCAATTTATGTTATAGACATTCAAAATAAGCCGAGAATTCCAGAATCCCTATCCTATCTAAACGATGTTATTGAAACATTTCGAAAGTTAGAAATTGAGCCTCCAATTTATGTATTTTTCCATAAATATGATCCCGCAATTGTTAAAAGTGCGGGAAATGAAATAAATAATTTTATTCTTAATTTAAAAGAAAAGATAAAACAAATGACAACTTACGAAAAGATTTTCTTCTATAATACTTCAATTTATGATTTATCTACTATAATAAATGCAATATCGGAAATTCTTCTGTCTTTATATCCAAAATCGGAATTAATTGAAAGAACAATAAAACAATTTGCAGAAAAAATAAATGCTGAAGGAGTGGTGCTAATCGATGATAATTCTTTAATTGTTGGCTCCTACTATAGCACAAAGGAATCTAAAAAGCTTTTGAATGCATCCACGCCATATTTTCTTACATTAAATGATAGTTTTCAATTAACAGAAGAGTATGGAAAGCGAGAAGATCAAATGGTCGTTCAGAGGTTTGGTAAATACTTTGTATTTAAAGAAGAACAATTTAAAGAGGGACTTCCTTATTATCTTTTAGTAATGAAAGCTGAATCTCCGGATTTTTCAAAGGAGGATTATAATAGCTTCATCAAATTAATTAAGGAAATAATTTCTAAGTAAAAAATTTTAAAAATATTTTTTTAATTACTAAACTTAATAAAATCTTGTTTTTATATACATCGTAAGGAAAATTACTAATTTTATTTATTATTATGATTATATGTTCTAATTGCGGTGCGGCAAATGATGAGAGAGAGGGAAGGATCTGTAGAAAATGTGGTGCCTTACTCCCAATAGGAAATAGACCCCCAAGAATGCGATTCTCATTCAATTCTACCCGTCAAAACCACGAAGAGAAAAATTTAGAGTCAAATATTGAAAATAAACCACAAGAAATTGCGCGCAAAACAGTAAATCCGACTATGAGCGAGATTAATTTATTTGTTCCTAAAAAATCTCAAAATGATCCTAATAATGATTTAGATCTTCAATCCATACCTGTTCCGGGAAACATTGATGAAAATAATATATCACTCCAAACCCATCAAAGACCACAATATAACACAATACCAAAAGATAATTTAGCGGAAATTCCAATGGAATTAAATGAAATCCCCAAATCAGAATTACCCGAAGTAGAGCCTCCACCATTTAGAAGTCCAATAATTTCAAATAGACACATTAGAAGCCCTCAATTAAGGAGTCAAAATTTACAGAGAATTCCAGGCCAAATACATAATAATAAGAATGTCCAACCCCAGCAATCAATTCAACATAGACAACAAATAAAAGTATCTGAAACTAATAAAGCAGAAAATAGAAAGATTATTAATGGAAATATTCAAGAAAGATTAGAAGATGAGATGTCTGGAATTTTAGCGGAATTATCGCGAAAAATAGCACCTATTAAAAAAGAGCCAACATCTAAAAAGAAGCAAATAAAAGCGGTAGAAACTGAAGAACTTCCGCCTTCAAGTATGAATGAAATTCTTAATGGATTATTAGTTTTGGATTCTAAAATCCAAGCTGCTGCATTGATTCAAAATGATGGGACAATTTTAGCATCCGCAATGGCAAATAATATCACGGATGGATTATTCTCAACAATCGCAAGAACGTTATCAATTATAGGTACAGATATAGTAAACGGTCTAAATGCAGGAGATTTAAAATCAATATCAATTAGAGGAACTGAGGGTTTGCTCAATCTAGCTCCGATAAGATTTAATTTACCATATGTAAAGGATATTATTCTAATAATGTTTTCTGAGGCAAAAGTAAGGAGCGGAATAATCAATATTGCCGCCAGCTTTGTTAAGAAGAAAATTAAAAAATATATCGGGATAAAAGAATAAATTATTATTCAATTAAAGGTTTTAAGTAAGCATAAGTAGATTATAATAAGTCATAATTAATAATTAAGAATTTATCACCAAATTCATTCAATTCATAGAGAAAATTATTTAATCGGTCAATAGAAACTAAAGGGACTCCTTTTTGGTTTATTAAAAAACTTGAATCTTCTAAAGTTACAATTAGCGGAATTATCTTCAATCTATTTCCTGGAAAATTTCCTTTTCTTCCTCCTTTTAATTTTATTATCAAATCAGAAATTAATTGAGAATTATTTATTAAAGCATAAGTTCGCTTTAATTGTAAATTCGCAGCTTTATTTAGTGAGCTAAAAGGATCTCTACGTCTCCATCTTTTTGCATCAATTAAAAGAAAATATTTATGGTTTAAAGCAATGATATCAATCTCAAAACGCCTTTGCTTCGAGATATCGGGTATTTTTGAAGTAAATCTGAAATTTTTAATACTAAAATAACCATTTTTTTCCATTATTTTTGATATAAGAGCCTCAAATTCATTAAATTTAAGTGATTCACATAAATCTTTAAAAGTTATATTTAAATATCTTTTTGCTTCTAAAATAAAACTGATTTTATCTATAATAATATATTCTGTATAGAAACTATTATTCTCTTTTAAAAAACTAAAATTATAAATAATCTCTTTAAGAAATTCTGAGGAAATTTTAAAAATCTTAAAAAAATTACTTTTTTCAACATAAATTTCTTCATAATTACCTCTGTAATTGATTATATAATTTTTTAACCTAAAAACAAAATTCAGAAAATCTTTTTCTCTTATCATAAAAATTATTAATAAAACTCATATTTAAAAAAGAAATAGAGGAAATGATTAATGATTTTTTATTAAATCTCCGATTTTTTTCTAAATAAACTAAGCAACTTAGAGAAAAAGCCTCCTTTTTCCCCAACCCTGGAATAATATTCTTGGATTTGCTTATTTAAGAGCACTTCAAACTTTTTAAAAATATTTAAATCCAAAGTAGCTCCTTTATTCATTAAATCGATTTCTTCCTTATACATTTCATAGAATAGGTCAAGTGCTTGCTCCGCCTCACTTCCTATGCCGATTTTCTTTAATTTTTTATCTAATATTGCAATTAAGATTAATCCGTGCTTTTTTTTAACTAATATATCTAAATTGCCGGTTTTGATTAAAGATTCACTTAAAGCATCAATATTATCTCCTGTGAAAGAATCAAGAGCAGAGAAAAAAGGAGCTATTAGAGCTTCATTTATTTTTTCTTCTACTTTAACTGTGACTAAAGGTACACCATCTTTGCTGCAAATTATAATACATTTAACTCCAGCTTGATTTTGTTTATCACTCATAATTTTAAATCGTAAATTATATTCTTTTAAATATATATCTATTAAAACGATAATAAGCTTTTTTTAAAAAATAAGTATAATATATAAAGTATTATTGAATAAATATTCATAATTATTAAAAATTTTTTCAAATTTTTGTTCGGGAATCTTATTAGAAATATTAATTTTATTAGGAAACTTAAATATTAAATCAATTATTTTTAGTATTAAATATAAATAATTTAATATTATTAATTTATTGGTGGATATTTCAAAAAATGAAAAAAAATGTTTTGAGGTTGATATGAATTAAAGACAAATTGCATCCTCCAATAGTAAAGAATTCAAATGATAATAGGAACAATATTATCCGTGCAATTGTCTTGAGTATTTTCGATGAGGATGGCCCTACACCGGTAGTTTATTGGCCAACAGATATCGATGAAGCTGCAAGATTGCTTATTGCAATGAAAACAATCTCCCTGCTAAGAGTCAGAAATTAGAGTTCTGGCAGGCAATTGGGAGATGCTACTTATCAAAATGGAACAGGCACGGAAGGGATAAATTATTTCGGTATTCTACCATTTCCAGATTTACATTTAAACGGATTGACTTATTTCTTTTTAATTCCTGATGAGGAAGCAAGAGGGCAAGCCAAGGCAACAACGATAACGGTATTAATTAGTGATGAAAACAAAACATTCTTTTACGAAAATATGAAATATTTAAGAGTTATTTTGGATAAAACTGCAACAAAAATCCAAAAAGCTCATGGACTAAATGAATATGAAAATATTATGGAGGATTTTAGACGAGAATTATTTGATTTCACGAATGAAATAAAAGACCCTTTCTCTTCAAAACGAAGAATTAAGATTCTCTATACCGGCTTAGATAATGCCGGAAAAACAAGTTTTTTAAAAGCAATAAGAAGGAAATATTCCGAAATAATAAAAACACTTCCAACTAAAGGAGTGGAAAGAACTGAAGAAGAAATTTTTACCGAACAAAATTCTCAGATTACGATATGGGATTTAGGGGGACAAGAAAAATATCGTAGAAAATATCTTGAACAAAGCAAAGTGTATTTATATAACGTAGATTTATTATTTTTCTTTATAGACGTTCAAGATCATGAAAGATTGGAAGATGCAATAGAATTATTCAAGCAAATTATTAAATCTCTTAAAGAATTAGAAGAATATCCGCCGATAATTGTTATATTAAATAAATTTGACCCTGATTTAAAGGAAGATGAAAAAGTTTTAGGAAATTTAGAATTTCTCAAAAAAGGGATTTTGGAAAATTCTGACAAATTTTTTGTTAAAATATTTCAAACTTCGATTTTTGATCAATGGTCATTAATTTCTGCATACTCTTACGGTCTTTCTCAATTAAGTCCGAATCGGGAACTTTTTAGAAACCAATTAGAAAAGTTTGCAAGGAAAACCAATTCAGATGCCCTTCTCTTATTAAATGAAAATGGAATAATTTTATCAAATTATGCAAAAGATGAGATTTCGGGAAAGGTTTTTGAAATCTCAGCCCCTCATTTCCAAACACTATATAAAACTTTTAAAGAATTTAAATTACTCAAAAAAGATTTCATTGTTTCTTCAGGAATAGCGGAAGATAAAAAGAAAATAATTTTCAAAAAAATAAAAGTAGATAAGTATAATTTATATCTCCTTATTTTTATGCAAGAATTTTACGGAATCGATGAAATTGAAAAAAATTTACCCGAATTTACGAATATTTTAGTAGATTTAATAAAAAACTATATATAATTTTAATTAATTTAATAAAAAAATTATTCAAAATTAGCTGCTATTTCTAATCGTTTTTTTCGTCTCTTAATGATAATTATAATCGATATTATTGTAATTATACATGCAACTATAATTATTATAATAATTACCAATGTCCAAAAATCGAGTTCGTTAGATTTATAATCGGTATCTAAAACCTCTATATTCGCAGAAACTTGAAAATCAAATGCTTTTCCTGCATCTGGCTTGTCGGGATATGCCGGGGCAGGAATAAAAGGGAATTCACTGCAATTTACACCATCACTGAAATTAATCCATTCGCCGACTGTTGATGCTAAATGAAAAAAGTCTATACGATTAAAGTAATTAAATCCTTCTTTCCCCCATGTTGGATCACATGCAATCCAACCAATATTAGGAACATAATATTCGACCCAAGCATGACCTAAAAATGAGCTTTTACTTGTCTGGGTATCTCCATCATAGGTAAGAGTATATTCCCATTTATCACCAACTTCTGGTCGATAAGTAGGGTCTGCCGATAATACAAAACCTAATACTTTTCGAGCAGGGATTCCTTGTATTCTGAGTAAGGTTATCATAAGACTTGAAAATTCCGAGCAATCACCTCTTTTATTGTCATATGCCCATGAAGCACCTTTTTCTTTTGCTGGCAGATTCTCATCATAGTCTAAATAATCTATAACCCAATTATAGATTTTCTCAGCTTTTTCAATAGGATTATCATCAGGATCTACAATACTGTTTGAGGCAGAAATTAAGTCGGTGTCATTAGTTTCATAGTATTTCTTCGAACCAGGACAATACGTTTTATAAAGATTACTCGAAGTGTCATAATTTCCGATATCTGAATCAGAAATATCATTAAAATATATTTCACTTAATTTTACTTCATATTTATAATAAGCAGAAATTTCATATGTTCCCGCTGTAGTTAAAGTTGCATTAAAGTTATCAAATGTATTATTAAATCTATCATGGGATGTTGTAGGCGTAGTACTATAGCCCGAAATTTGGTATTCTTTAAGTTCCAAATCTTGATAAGATGGAGTGTAAGGAGTTAATGGATTATCTGGGTCTCTATCCATGTATCTCGCAATGTGCATCATATATGTTTGAGGTGCAATTTCCTTATGAGTTAATGTAAAACTAATTTCCACTTGATATGTTATACTTTGATTATACTCATCATGAGATACTCCGCTATTAAAAAGAGAAATATCAATTTTTTTAATATCTTTTTCTTGTAATTCAATGATTATAATTGCGGTAAAAAATGTTGGAGTTAACAAAAAAATAACCAAAAAATAGGCTTTATTTAGTCTCATAACCATATTATCTTTTGTTTTTTTATGTAAATACTAAATAAAAAAAATATCTTAAATTATTATGTTTTTTAAATCATTTTTAGAAGAGCTTAGAAAAAAATTAAGTATTAAGACTTCTATTTGATAGTATATTATTTTTATGGTATATTTTTATATATATTAAAGGATGGTAATATAGTGATTTATAAAATATTTCTGATTAATGCTGATGATGGAATTGCAATATTAGAGGCAGTCTTCAAAGAATTCGGTAAAAAAATTATGGACGATATTTTAACAGGCTTTTTCAATGCAATAAATAGAACAATAGATCGGATCCACGAAGCAATGAGCAAAGGAAGGAGAATTAATGAAATGACGCGTGTATTGCAATCTGAAGATTCGACAATTGTAATATATTATCATCCACTGTCAAGAGTTCTTTTTTGCTCCATCTCTGATGCCGATGATGATACCGATAAAATAAAGGAAACTATGCATAAAATAGGACGCAGATTTTGGAAAAAACATCAATCTACCCTTAAAGAGTTTAGAACATCAAATGATAAAGGCCGTTTTTTAGCATTTAGAACTGATATCGAAAATATAACTCTTGGAGGGCGTATTGCAGAGGTTTTCCCTAAACATATTGTAGATAAAAAAGTATTGGAAAAAATTCTTTCCATGGGAATGATAAATGAATTTGATTTTAGAGTTGCATTATCTTGTAACGGTAAAAATTCGCCTTTAAAAATAGCAAGAATTTATGGTAAGACAAGAAATGAAATTAATGATGTTTTAAAGAAATTAGAGCAACTTGATATTATCAAATATTGATAATATAAATAGAAAATAATAAAAATTTTCAAATATTTTGATTATCTAAGAACTATTTAAAGCATAAGTGTAATCAAATGGAACAACCCGAACAAAAACCTATTGCTATGGTTATATCGCCAGCCAGAGATCACCATATTCGGAAAGGTAAAGGCTTTTCTTTAAAAGAAATAGAAAAAGCTGGAAAATCGATTAGGCTTTTGAAGGAATTAGGTATTCCAATCGACTTTTTTAGAAGGAGCTCTCATGAATGGAATGTTAAAATTTTAAAAGAAATAAAACTTCCGGAAAAGAAAAAAGCAAAAAAGAAAAAAAGACCTTGGATTCCTAAAGAGCAGAG
>CAZVTX010000153.1:0-8420 GCA_964629395.1 uncultured archaeon | reverse complement strand
CAACCCCGGAAGCATTTTTCTCGCCCGACTTCTTACCTCTCTCAAAAATTATTGTATTTAAGCCATTTTCAGCTGCAATTTTTCCCGCAATCAAGCCACCAGGACCTCCACCAACTACAAGAACATCATATTTCTGCATTCCAACCCACTTTAAAAATTTTTAAAAATACAATCTTAAATATAAAATTTTTCGATGAATATCTTTAAAAAGATTTCTAATCCTAAGATTAATTATCGAATATAATTAATGAAAATATAAAAAAAGCAAAAAAATAATCAAAAAAGAAATCAGAATATAAAAAATAATCAAAAAAATTAAACTTAAAATAAAATTTTACCGATAAGATCTTATTTTATCCTTTAATGATATCTTTAACTATTCCTACAGCGACAGTTCGCCCCATATCTCTAACTGCAAATCTGCCCATTTCAGGAATTTCGGTGTATTTCTCAATACATAATTTCTTAATTGGAACAAATTCTACGATTGCTGCTTCATTTTTCTTAATAAATTTGGGCGAATCTTCGATTACAGCACCAGTTTTTTGATCTAATTTCTTTACTAACGCATTAAATCGGGCAGCAACTTGAGCGGTATGAGCATGAATAACTGGAGTATAACCTTGACCGATAGCTGTTGGATGCCAAATAACAATTATCTGTCCAATCCACTTATCATTTGGGGTAACCACAGTCGGAGGATTGTCAGGATGGCCTACGCAATCACCTCTCTTAGCATCTTTCATCGTAATTCCTCTTACACTAAAACCGATGTTATCTCCTGGTTCTGCTTGAGGAATTTCTTCATGATGCATCTCAATAGAACGGATTTCTCCTTGAAATCCGCTAGGCATGATGATAATTTTATCTCCTTTCTTAAGGACCCCTGTTTCTACACGTCCTACAGGTACGACTCCAGCACCTTTAATTTTATAAACATCTTGGATTGGTAATCTTAATGGTTTATCTATTGGTTTCGGTGGAACTTCTAATTGATCAATTGCTTCTAATAATGTTGGTCCCTTATACCATGGCATATTAGGACTTAATTCAGCGAGATTTTCACCCGTTAATCCACTGGTAGGAATAAATGGAATTTTCTTTACATTAAAGCCAATATTTTTTAAGAGGTTGGATACAGCGTCCTTGCATTCGTTAAATCTTTCTTCACTATAATTATATACATCAGCTTTATTAATAGCTACAACCATTTGTTTTACTCCTAAGGTTTGAGCTAAGTAAGCATGTTCACGAGTTTGACCATTAGCGGCAATTCCTACTTCCATTTCTCCTTTCTTACCAGATACAACAAGTATGGCAGCATCTGCTTGAGAAGCACCAGTAATCATGTTTTTAACGAAGTCTGCATGGCCAGGAGCATCAATTATCGTAAAATATTTATTAGGAGTCTCAAATTTCCTAAAAGCGAGGTCAATAGTAATACCTCTTTGTCGTTCTTCTTTTAATCTATCAAAAACATATGCATATGACCAGGATTCTCTATCATATTCTTTTGCTAATTTCTCTAATTCTCGGGCTTCTCTTTCGGTAACGGCGCCTGTCTTAATTAAAAGACAGCCCATCATTGTTGATTTGCCGTGGTCTATATGCCCGATTATAACAAGGTTTAAATGCGGTTTTTCGCCTTTAGCCGGCATGTTTCACATCTCTCGTTTGTTTTTCTTTTTTTTTGGTTAATTTAATTAATTTTAAATAAATTTCTAATATATTTTTTATTTAATTTTGGTTTACATAAAAATCTTCTTTAAAAGATATTCATAAAAATCTTCTTTAAAATATATTTTTTTCTATTTTTCATTAGGAATTTTAAGATAGGGATTAAAATGGGAATTAAAAAAATAAAATAAAATTAAAAAGAAAGAAATTGAATTTAAATTTATTCATTTACAACAATTTGATGGATATTTTCGTAATCAGAATTTCTATAAGTTATTGTAGCGTTGTTTCCGTGAATGTCAACCTCAAAAAAACCGAATTGGGAGTCTTTTTCAATATTCATGTACCATTCGCTATAATCAGATTTAATTCCCGCCTTTGGATCGGGTAATCCTCCAAATGCTCCAACAATATGATAATATATGCCATCTTTTTCGAGAATCTCTACATGATGATTATGTCCCGAGAATACAAGATCGACATCATATTCCTTAAAAAGATCTTCAAAGGTATTGATCATATCTTGTTGATCTGCCCATGAACGTCCGCCATATATGTCTCCTGAACTATAATAAAAGCAATGGCTCATAACAATTATCCAATCATCTTTATCTGTTTTTTTAAGTTCATCTTCAAACCATTCTTTTTGAGCAATTGTGTAAGTTTCAACACCCCATTCGAGATCTAATATAAAAAAATGAATGTTATTAAAGTCAATCCTATAATAGAGTTGAGATCCCGTATCTAAGGGCATATCTTCCGGATAAAAATAGTCTTTATAATGTTTTTCGCCACCTAAAATGGTATCATGGTTTCCTATTGCAGGTCTAAACATTATATTACTTGTATAAGGAGAGATTGCATTTAAACCCTCAATCCATTCACTCTGATCGAAACCATATTCTACAAAATCACCGAGCATAAAAAAAGCACTAATGTTATGATTTCTATTAGTAATTTGTTTTAGAATTTCTTCAGTTATATCATTTTTACTTTCTTCTCTGCCGAAATGAGGGTCAGAGCTAACCGCAAACCTTAGAGAATTATTGGTAAGAATTGGTGTTTTAAATTTATAAACAGTATCATCATCTGAAATCTGATACCAATATTCCGTATTAGGGGCTAAATCTTCCAATACAAATACATGACAATTTTTTGCTTCGTCTTCTTTAATTGTATTTGAAAGAGACTGATTTCCCCATTTAACCGAGTATTTTTCTTTTTGTTCTGTCCAAAAAGTAATTGCAACATCTGGTATTCCGTATTTTCCTGTGCCATCGCATATAAGAAGTTGATGATCTGTGTTTTTCGGAGCGGAATATAAATTTGGAGTTATATAAATAAAAACACCGCTAGATAAAATTATACATGTAAGGCAAGCTACAATAGAAAATTTTTTTAGAATGCCAGGAAATTTTTTCTTCTTTATATAAGCTCTCGATTCTAAAAAAAGAAACAAAGGTCCCAAAACAACAAAAATAATTAAAATAATAACTGCAAAAGTAAATATTGGAAACCAAAAAAATAATCCAACTGATCCATGAAGACTAAAAAGCCAAATCATTAATATAGCAGTTATAATTGGAGCGCCTAAAAAGCAGAATAGCCAGAGGATTTGAAAACGACGGGATTTTTCTTTTAGAAAATCATTAGTTAACTTCATTAATAAGAAGAATAATAATAAAAATAAAAAGTCTTCAAACCTTTAAATAAAAATAGGATTTGAATTTTCATAAAAAAAAAGAAATTTAAATAATTAAGATGGTACGTTCAAGAACACCATTTCCTAAGGAAGGAGAATTTGTAATCGGAAAGGTTACCGAAATCGCACCTCAGTATGTCTATGTTGATTTATTTGATTATAGCGGTTTGGAGTCAGAACCTTGTGCGAGAGGGATGATTCATATCACCGAGATTTCGAGTAGATGGATTAAAAATATTAGAAGTCATGTAAGAATCGGTGAGCGTGTTGTGGCAAGAGTCTTAAGGGTAGACCCCGTTAAGGGACATATTGATTTATCTCTGAAAAAGGTAAATTCAGCACAGCGTAAAAATAGACTTAAGGAATGGAAATATGCAACAAAATATGAGAATCTATTACAATTTTTAGCTGATGAAAAAGGTATGACCTTAGATGAGGTTTATGAAAAACTCGGATTCCCAATATTAGAACTATTTGATGATAATTATCAGGAGACGATTGAAGAATTAAAAGAGAATGGCAAAGAAGTTCTTAAGAAAATTAAAGGAGTTCCTGAAGATGTAAAAGAAGCATTCTTGAGAATTGTGGATGAGAATGTTAAGATTTCAACCGTTAGTATTGTTGGAAAAATAAAAATAATGGTTACCGATCCCAATGGAGTTGAAATTATAAAAGATGCATTAATATCAGCGAGAAATGTAGTTAAAAATCCTAAAGAGACCCGTAGAATTTCAATAACATATATAGGCGCCCCTTTTTATAGGCTGGAAATAGTGTCTAAAGATTATCTTGATGCTGAAAATATTTTATCAGATGCCTTAGAAATTATTGAAGAAAAGATTTCTAAAAATAATGGAGTTTTTGAATTTATTAGAGATTAAATTTAATATATTAAAAGTTTATAATTATGACAAAATATCTTCAGAAATGTAAAAATTGCGGAAGATACGGGTTAAAAAATCCTGAATCTAAATGTAAATACTGTGGCGGCGAATTAATTAGTCCAAAACCGCCAAAATTTTCACTTATTGATAAATATGGTAAATATCGGCTTGAATATTTTAAAAAACAATTTGAAAATTTAATTGAATAGTTTATTTAAGATTAATTTCTTCTGCAAATTTTTCAAAAATCAGTATATTTGCATTAACTTCAGGTATAAAGGCAATATCTTCTTTTTCAAAAGGACCATAATTAATCAAATCAATTCCTACGAGAGGAGGACTATTTTTAATAAATCTTATTAATTTATATTTATTCTTATGTGAAGGCTTTTTAACAATTTGATCTAATACCTCTTTAGAAATGTATTTTATCTCTTCTTCTTTAGACTCTAATTCTTGTTGTATTGTGTCAGCTCTTCCAATCTTTTCAAGTTTAGGAATTATTTCATTTTGAGTCTCAATATTATCATATAATTGTCCATTAACAATGTTTAACTGTTTGATTTTGTTAAAACCTTTAATTGCACTAATTAGATTTTTATAAAAGAGCTTTTCTGCTTCATAAACCTTATTTAAATCAATTTCTTTTAGATTTAAAGCAAAATTAATTATTTTAGTTTCCCTAATTTTTAATAAATCATTAAATAAAAATTCAAAATTTTTAATATAAGTATTTAATAACGTTTCTTTTATTGGATCTGCTTTATCTATCTTTAAATTTTTTATCTCGCTTAATATAAGACAATACTCTCTAAATTTTTCTTGATTTAAATCTGTTAAATCATGCTGTTCAAATTCTTGTAACCAATGATTATATAGCTTTTCATAATTCTCTTTAATATTCATAAATAAGGATCAAGCGGTTCAAAGTTGGTATATATTTAGAAGGAAAATAAAAAATATTAATCTAACCTACAAAATTTTTGCTACACCTTTAGATAATAATAATACAGCAATATGATTAGGAACTTCAATAATTTCATCTTTTTGATAAGGTCCAAATTGTTCCCCTTTAATATTTGTTCGGGGTACCATTTCTGCTATAATCTTGAGTTTATAATTTTTTTTACTATAAAATACAATTGGATCAATTGAACTATTTGCTTCATCCAATGGATTAAAATCATCAATTTGATTAAATGTTAATTCTTGAACTTTAAACCCGGTTTTTCCGTGTAATGAACCCGGATATCTTATGAGACGATGAATGTCAATAGAAACGGGCTCGTCAATTTCAACCCCTACTCTTTCTACAATACCAGATAATAATATTTCCCAAGTTGCTTTACCGAATCCTTCAATTGACCAAAGAGCCTTATTATTAGATATTATTTTATAAAAATAATCCCTCGAATTAACAAAACTCTCAGATGTTTTTTCCGGAATTCCCATACTAATTAGCAGACTTTTCAATTTCCTATTGTTAAATTCATTTAAAATCTTTTTCAACTCATCTATTATTTTTTTTGGCCAACCTACATTTGAACCTAATAAGCCCGTTACACCTTTATTATTAACTTGAAACCCAAGAACTTCAAAATCAATATTATGACCCGTTATAAAATTAACAATTTCTCTTCTTTCTTCTGACGATAGTTGTCTCATTTTATTATTTTCAATTTTTAGGTGATATCCCCGGTGCCCCGAGAAAGCAATATGCATTTCCTCTTCTCTTATCCCAAAATCGGGAATTAAGAAATTATATATTGCTTTCAATAATTCTTCTTTAGATATTTCAAGGCATTTATTACATATCCAGGTGAGCGTATCTATTTTCTTTTTCTTACATTTTGGACAGCTTTTTATCATCCCGCTACCTTGCGCTCCACAATTTTGGCAATACCAAAAATCATGATCATTCTTACATGGAGTATAAAAATGATCAACATCAATATCAATTATAAAATCGCAAAATTGATAGAGTTTTTTATCCATTGTAGGAGCATCAGGATATTTATAAAGTGAACCGCTGGAATAAACATGACGGGGACTATTTTTAATTAAATAGCGAATTAAATCTTCCTTATCCCTAAAACCAATATGTCTTATCATAATAGAATTATCAAAGGGGATAAAACCAAATTCTCTCTTTGAGAAATCTGTAATTTTAGGGATTTCCTCATGCTTTTCACGATAATATGCTTCAAATAATCTTTTTAAGAATGTCTCATCAGTCATTATCTATTCTCAGCACCATTTTTAATATTCTTAATTTTTTTTTGATTTTGATTTTCAGACTTTTTTGCATTATTTGAAGCTTTTTTCATAGATCTATATCTCTTTATTCTAACATATTTTAAAGGATGTGTTAATTCCATCTTTTCTTCTTTATAACGTGAATAATATCCTTCTAAACAAAGATAATCATTAAATTCTCTTGCAGGGCAAAGACCCAGTACTTTAAGTGATTCACATTTATAAGGAGTATAACCTTTTCTTTTAGCAAATTCTACCTGATACTCTGTTTTTTTTCGATCAAAATCAGGTAAATTAGAGAATATATCAACAACTCTTTCGACAGGATAATTCAAAGATAATAGAAACCATACGATATATAATCGTTCATTATGATTAAGGTTTTGACCTTCTTCTGCTTTTTTTAGAATTTTATTTACACAAGGAGGAAAAAATTCAGATACATTTTCTCCTTCTTGTATTTGTATGGAAATAGGGATTTCAAATTGATCTTTTATGGATTTCCATTCTATTTCAATCAAATCCTTCAATTTTTTAAAATCATTATTCTCTAATAAATGTTTTTTTAAATCCGCAGAATTTTCGATTTTGTTATTTAATTCTAAAAATTTATATCTAATATATTCTTGAATCAATCTCGCTAAACCTTGTTTTGTAATGTATACATATCCTCCTTCTAAAGGATTATTTACTAAGCGTCTATATTTATCCCTTAAGAGAATAGCTAATTTTAAATAATCCGAAAAGTGGATTTTAAAATTTGTTTTATAAATTTCAATTTGATCTTTTAAAATACGAGATCCATAAATCCAAGGGTTCTCACTCCATTTTACATCAAGCATTAATTTTTCGCAAATTTTGTAAATATAATAATCATCTTCTTTTGAAAGCATCTCATTATTTTGTTTTGAATATAGATTTGCAATTCTATTAGTAATTGTTTTATCATCTAAAACAAAAACTAACATTCTTATAATTAAATAAAGATAAACGTTTAATTCATCAATCTCATAATAAGGAATTTTTTCATAATTTTCAAATATCGCATTAAAAATATTCATTACACGATTTTTAATTAAATCATAGCCAAATCTTGAAAAAGCATTAATTAAAAATTCTAAAGGGTCAATTTCAGAAAGATGTCCGTATAGATTTTTTAAATCCGGTAACCACGGATAACGTTGAATTAAATATAAGTCATCGCTCATAATGATAACCTCTGTTATATTTTTAATAAAAATTGAGACTTAGTAATTTTTTTAAATAAATGAAAATTAGTTTGCTGTTAAAATTAAAAAATATATTTTCTCTATCTATTTTAAGTGATTTTCCTAAAATTCATCCATATCCTCATCTTCATCTTCATAATCGGGTTCTTCTACTCTAGGTGCAAGGAAATATATTAATTGACCGCCCTCAAGTAAATTAAAAATCATTTTTAGCGGATGATCTGTTTTTAATGAGATCTCTAATTTCTCCGTAATTGATGAAATTTTCAAAATTGATTTTAGAAATGTTAAAGAAAATGAACCTGTACTAACCCCATTAATATCTGCCTCTAATAAATCATCAATACCCAGCTCATATTCCATTTCTCCAATCTGACCGGTAGAACTAAATATTAAACCCTTACCTTCCTCAGCTTTCATAGTCAATATTTCGGAATATATCTCAGCATCTTTTATAGCCTCAACTAAAAATTCAGGAGGAATAACCCATTTAGAATCATATTCTATTTTTAAGAGATTTTCCATGGGAATTTCTTGAGTATCAATATCAAGTAAAGCCAAGCTAAAAGTCCTTGTGCGTGAGGAGCCCTCCCGCTGCATTTTAATTTTAATTTTTTTCTCTTTTTCGCTGAATTCTAATTGTATTGAATCGCCAGAACCGCTCCTTTTAAG
>CAZVTX010000152.1:0-8469 GCA_964629395.1 uncultured archaeon | reverse complement strand
GGGCTATGAGCATCAGAGCCTAATAATATAGGAATGTCTAAATCGTACATTTTTCTAATGATATCTTCTTCGGGATATTGTACTCCTACATCCTTTCTAAAACCGCCGGTATTAATCTCTACAACTAAATTCCGTTTTTTTATTAATTCCAGTGTTTTATCAAGTTCATTTTCAACCTCTTCTTTATTTGAAGGGCGATGATTAAATTTTTTCGGTAAGTCAAGATGGCTTACAATATCTAATCGGAAATTTTTAGATTTCAGCATTTTCTGCATAGTTTTATAATATTTTAAATACACACGGTTAGCTCCGTAATATTCATAATCCTTCAAAAATCGACTATCATCAAAGCCCCAAGCACCTTTACCGTCATGAAAATCCAGTATATGGATGGAACCTAAGATATAATCTAATCTATTAATAATCTTATCCAAGTGTGTATTTAACTTATTTTCTTGATTCTCAAAGAAATCAATTTCAAAAGAAATTCTCACATTAATTTTATCTTTATATTTTTCTCGAAGTATTTCGGCAGTCTTTAGATAATCTTCGATTTCTTCTAGTGTCATAGCATATTCTTTATAAGGAATACGCTCAATATTGTTTAAAAATTCATAAGGAAAATGATCGCTTAATCCTATTGTTCTTAAACCGAGGTCAATTCCCTTCTTTATAAAATCCTCAAGAGTTCCCGTTGCATGATGACATCGTTCACTATGTGTATGCCAATCTTCAAGTATCATTCTATTTACAATAATTTATTAAGTTAGAAAAAATTAACGATAAAAAAAGATTGATAAATGAAAAAACAATGGAGTTTAAAGAGAAGCAATATGATGGACCCTATGAAGTGTGCGGAGTTGAGATTACATGCAATAACCAATTATTTAGAGGCGTTTTATACCATCCCCCCGATAATTTCAAGAAGCCTCATCCGTTAATTATTTATTTTCATGGATTTCCTCAGATTTTTACACTTGAAGAAATTGTAAAAACTCATGCATTCTTATTAAATAAGGGGTTTTCATTTCTGGCATTTAACTTTCGGGGATATAGATATAGTGAAGGAAAGGTCTCGATAAAATCTCAAGTAGAAGATTCAATTGAAGTAATTCAATTTGCAGAGACATTAGCCAAACATGGGATTTTCGATAAAAATTATATCAATATCTTAGCTAATGATTTTGGGGGTTATATTGCTCTAATTCTATGTTCTAAAAAGGATATTATAAATAAAGTCCTTTTACTATGCCCTGTATTAAATGTGCGGGAGAGAGTTTATAGTGAGGATTTTACCAAAGTTTTGCAATATCTCAACCGTTTCCTTCCCGGACATGTTAAAGGAATTGAAAATCCTGAAGAATTTATAAAATTAACTAAAGAAGAACTAGAAAGAGAAGAATTTCAGATTGAAAAAATTATTAGTCAATTGAAAAATAAAGAATTAAAGGTTATTATCGGTGAAAATGATAAAATATGTACACCCGATAACATTCAAGAAATATTGAAAAATTCTAATATTGAACCTCAAATAACAATAATAAAAGAAATGGAACATGAGATTCTTGATTACGATGAATACGAAAAAATCAGAGAAGAAATAGATAATTTTTTTACTAAAGAATTTTAATTTGCTCTTTTATTTATCATTTTTAATCATTTTTTTAAGCTCTTTTATCTTAGATTTAGCATTTTTAACCTTACTTTTATAATGTTCATGTTTAGAAGGACTATATTCTATAAAATTCTGATAAAAACAGAGAGCATCGGAATAATTTCCCAATAATTCATACATTCGTGCCACATCATAATGTGCTTCTATAAAATACGGTTTTATTCGAATTAATTGACGATATTCTTCCGCAGCTTTTTCAATTTGATTGGTCTTTTCTAATAATTTAGCTAGATTATACCTAAATTTTTTAGAATTAGGTTTAATTTTAACTGCCATTTGATATTGCTCAATTGCTTTATCATAAAGTCCTTTATCCTCAAAAATTTTTCCGAGATTATTATATGCGGTCGCATAATTAGGATCTATTTTTAACGCAATTTTAAATTCTTTTACTGCCTCATTAATGAATCCTAATGTTGCAAAAGAGACACCTTTATTGTTATGTTCCCAAGCTTCGAGTCTTTTAGCCTTTGGTGGCATCGGGGGCTTTCTCCCGGTTATTCTCTCATAAAAGAATTCTAAATCTTTTCTAAGTTCTGTAAAATTCTGATAACGATTTTTAGGCTTTTTGCGTAAGCATTTTTGTATGACGGGATAAATTGGAGAATCCAATTTTTTAGGATGCTCATTTTTGTGTGCAAAATAATAATCTTCGATTGTTTTATATAAAAAGGGGAGTTTTCCGCCATTTACCATTTGATAAAGACATATACCGAAACTATAAATATCGCTTCTTTCATCAGGATTTCCTTCAAATTGTTCGGGAGCCATCCAGGGAACAGTTCCGCCGATCTTTTCTTGCTGTGAGATCCTTAGAAATGCTAAATCTTTGCTTTTACCGCTTTCAGCAAGCTGTAGCCAATTGCCTACACTTTCCTCGTCTTCTAAAAATTTTACTAATCCAAAATCAGTTATTTTTACATTTCCTTCGGATGATATCATTATATTATCGGGTTTAATGTCCCGATGAGGTGAAATGCCCTTTGAAGCAGCATATTCCATACCATAACAGACTTGAATCGCCCATTTTAAAGTTTTTTTCAACGATAAAGGTCTTTCAAGAAATTGAGTTAATGTATTTCTACCATATTGATCAGGAGCAACATACTCAAGAACAATAAAAGGACGATCATCAAAATTTACAACATAATATGCCCGTACAATATAAGGATGAGCTTCTAAATGAACCCACGCAAGAGCTTCCCTTTTAAATGCATGCTTCATAGCTTCTGATTTTAAAAATTTATCTTGGAGCGTCTTTAACGCAAAGATTGAGCCATCTTCACTTGAACAAATATAAACAACGCCTCTACCGCTTTCGCCCTCTCCTCCGATTACCCTTAAAACTTTAAATTTGTCTCCGATTAAATCACCCTCTTTATAAGACCCCACGATATATCACAATTCTTTTATTCAATGGTTTTACCTTATAACACAAAAAACGATTAAGTAATATAAATTTATATTAATTTTAACGTTAATGGCTTATTTATTCCAAATAAATTAAATATAAAATTCGTAAAATAAATGCTTAAAATCAATGAAGGAATAATTGAAATTATAAAAATAAGCAAAATCTTTATCTCGGACATTTCATCTTTTTTATAATAAGCTAAATAGATAACAATACCTTCCGCAATTAAGCATGCCCCCATACCTGTTAGAAGCCCCGATGCTCCTAAATAAATAAAAATGAGAGAGCTAAATCCAAAAATTATAGATATAAGCTCTATATAAAAACATATATAAAGATTCTTCTTAAAAGAAAAATTAAAATCTGTTTTTCTCGTAAATAATTTTAAGGTTAATGAGATTAAGCAAAAAATAAGAAGAAAATCAACTAGAGATTGAATTATTTCATAAATTATTATCTGATAAAAAGTCAATTTTTCGAGAAATAAAAATGCAATCATTTTAATAAATGAAAATCAATAATAATTATTGTTAAAACTATTTTAGATAAATAAATATAAATATATTTAGGAGAATATCCTTGGAAAAAGATATTTCTGATGAAAAAATTGAAAATAAAATTCCCGAAACAACTAATTTAAGTCTTAAGAAAAAGATTACAATTTCGATAATTTTCATAATTGGGATTATATTATCTTATCCGACAATTCTACCGTTTGGGATTATTTGTGCGGGTATTCTTTTATTTCAGAAAAATAAGAAAGCCAATATCTTGGGTGTATTACTCCTAATCATCCAAATTTTCCTTTTATTGGGATTTTTAGCCATGAAGATTATTTAAACAAATATAATAAAGATTTTTATAAATAAATATGAGAATAAATAAAAAAAGTCAGAAAATCATAAAATTGAGCGTTTTACTCGGTATATTCGGTTTTTGGTTTTATTTAGTGATTGATCTTGATGTGGCTTTTAATAATGAAATGAAAACACTCTGGATTCATACTCCGAGTATTGTTGAGGCAGAAAATGTTTTTAATTTTACCGTGGAGGCATGGGACAAATATGAACGATTAGCAGGTGCTTATACAAATGAAATTTCTTTTAGCATTGAATCTTATAATATCAGTACATTATCAATGATTAATTCTATATATGAACTGCCTAAAGATTATAAATTTACATCGAACTTTTTTTGGAAGGGAATAGTTCCCGCATATAAAATAAGTGGCGCCGACAATGGTAAAAAAGCTTTTGAGGCAAAAATAAATACGCCGGGTATTCATTATATTATTGTTAAAGATAAAGATTTAAATAAAGAATTTCGCAGCAATCCTATTATCGTTAAGCCGAAAGGTTCTGATTTTAAGAAAATTTTTTGGGGCGACATTCACGGGCATACACTATATTCCGATGGCTCAGGGCTCCCTGAAGAAGCTTATCAATTTGCCAGGGATGTAGCATTATTAGATTTTGCAGCGTTAACAGATCATTCGGAACATTTTCCGCGAATAGGAGACAATGATGTTTTTGGTGAGTTTAAAAATTACATTAGAATTACTAATGAATTTAACCAACCGAACAGATTCGTAACATTAGTAGCAATGGAGTGGACGCCGGATTATATTGTGCGAGGAGATGATGTCGCAAACGGACACTTAAATTTCTATTTTGAAGGAGGTGATATGCCGTTCTTTTCTACATTAACTCATCAAAATCCATACGATTTATATGATTATGTTCGCAAGAATTCTAAAAGTCGTTTTATGGCCTGGACACATCATACTAATATGGGACAATTCGGATCCGATTTTGCTTTTTATGATGAAAAAATAAATAGATTAGTTGAAATATACAGCATTCACGGATCAAGTGAAACTTACGGAGATGATAATCTCGTCCATCCTGTTGGAGAGATTCAAGAGCCCGGATATTCCGTCAGAGATGCTTTACGGATGGGCCGTAAATTAGGCATAATGTCTTCAAGTGATACGCATGATGGACGCTTAGGGCATAGTATAGTTCATACGAGCGCTAATCATTACAATCAATATCCTTACACTCTTGCAGGATATCGGCTTTACCATCGATATAGAGGCGGAATAACTGGAATATTTGCTAAAAAATTATCAAGAGAATCAGTTTTTAATGCACTTTATAATAGATCTTGCTTTGCTTCCACTTGGGTTAGCCGCCCTTACATTGAATTTAAAATAAACGGATTAAGCGTAGGAATAAATGACTCAACCGTAATCGTTCCCGAAAAGAATAGTACCAGAAATATATATGTTTTAGTTGCTGCAGATGGCGTTTCATTAAAAGCAGATGATATCGTTAAAATTACGAGAATTAATATTTATAAAAATTCAGAATTATGGAAATCATTTGATAAGATAAATTCTCTATTATTTAAAACAAATTTAAATGATACAGATGATATAAGCGGGACATCTTATGATGATTGCATCAAAAAGAATGGTAATTGGTTTATCCATAAGGATTCTTTAAAATCCGTAGATCCATCTGAATTAAATACTAACGGGGAAGATTATTATTATTTACGTGCCGAATTTTCAAATAATGCAATTGCTTGGATTGGACCAATCTGGATTCAAGTAAAAACATAAATCAGTCTATTTGGATTTTTTTGGTATGATAATCAAAGATAATTTTTTTACTGAAATCCAGTTTGCTTATCATATCAAGCAATTGTCTTTTTGATAACTCTTCATTAAATTTTGTATCTATTAAAGTATCTGTTAATATTTCTGCAAGATTAATTTTATTTTTTTTGAAATAATTATACAGAGACGGATCATATATTAATTTGTCAATTATTACATTATTATCCGAACCAACACGGGAATTAAACATAATAACTGTTTTTGTTAGATCTCTATTAGACATGAACATATTCCCGATGATTCCTTTTATTTTTAATTTAACTTAATTTTTTTAATTATAATTACTACTTCAAAGTATAAAAAGAAAAATGTTTATTGGTTAATTAAAAAATATTTAATTTTTTATTAAAAACTTTCAAAAAATTGATGTAAAAAATTGGAATATTTTAAGGCTTATTTTGCCTCATATAGCCTTCGATATATTGTCTAACGCGTTCTGCAGGTCTGAATATACCAAAATGTCCTTCACATAAAATATCAGCATTAATATCAAGTAATTTTTGCATGGATTTTTGGTAATCCTCAAGATCAGAGCCAAAACTTCTCATGAAAGGTCCGTGAATATCTTGTCCAAAAAGAATTTTAGTTCCTTCAATTTCTATAAGCACCGCAATTGAGCCAGGTGTATGACCAGGTATATGAATGCATTTAAATTCAATATTTCCGAATTTTAAAACCTCTAAATCTCCTTTTAACCTTTTTTCCAATTTAATAGGTTTATATTTTACGCCATACCATGAGGCTGCTGTTTTAGAATCATGTCCGCTTTCTTCAATAGGATCTGCATCCAATTCATGTGCATAGAACTTAACATCAGGATTATATTGTTTTAAATCGAAACAAGCACCGATATGGTCAATATGGAAATGTGTAATTATACAATGTTTAATGTCTTTAGGATTAAAACCCTCATCTTTAATATCTTTTATCATTTGTAAACTCATCCCACAATCTATAAGAATTAATCCGTCATCACTTTTAGTATCGACCATGTATACAGAGCATCCTGAATCGCCCAGATGATAAACATTCTTAAATATCTGCTCCATATAATTGCTCAACCTCGGTAATTTATTCACAATTAAAGATTTTTGTAAAGCTTAAACCTTATAATAATAACGACTAAATCTATGATTTCGAATACTACAAGGAAAGGCGTAGGAAATATGAATAACACGGCAAGTCCTAAAATTCCGCCAATTAGAGGTAAGATAAAACCAAGAATTGAAATTATTTTTTTATCACCAATCAACCAAATTAGAATTGAAAGCGCTATATATACAAATCCGAACGCCATTTGACCAAGTATTTCAAATGAAGTACCGTAAATATTAACCTGAAGTGCGTGTAAAATTCCGGTTATCAAAAGCAGACAGATTGAAAGAAAATTAAGTATCTCATTATTGTCAAAATTGGATATTTTTATATGCGAATAAAAGCAACACGGGACGATTATCGCATCTGCTATTACATGCCAAACTATAAACCAGTTAATTTGCCCGTATATTCCGATCTCAATCATAAATAGCCTAACTAATCCAAGTGCGCCGCCTATTACGGGAAATATTATCGCAATAAAGGAAATTATTTTGTTTTCTTTCATTAAAATTAAAAGCACACCGATTATACCGTATAAAGTGCCAACTAAAGCTGCCGATATATCATGCCATTCAAAGCCAACAAAAAAAAGTTGTAAATTATGCGTTATAGCCGAAGCAATTAATAATAACCCTGCTAAATATCTTAATTTAACATGAAATTCTATATTTTCAAGCATTTCTCCCATCTAATAGATTTTTCTATCCGTATAAAATTATTTATAATATTAAGTTAAGTTGAATATTAGAATTAATATAAGTTTCTGAACTTGATTTTTATGACAATTAATGAAATTTTAGGATTTGAAGATTATTTTTTTTATGAGAATCTCGGATTTATTTGCGTTTATTCGGTATTATTATTTATCATTTATCTCGGATTAAAATTTCTTAAAGATGGGCGTAAAGCCGAAAAAGGGACACCGATTAGGAGCTTTTTCATTGGACTTGGACTATTTATCGTCAGTGTCGCAATCGGGGAAGGTATATATCTTTTAGATCTCGTTTTTAGGTCGCATACGGGAAAAAGACTTTTTTTAACTCTGGCGCCTGTTGATAAAAGTTCTAATTGGCAGGATATTGTAGGCTATAAAATGGCAAGCATTATAGATCGTGATTATTATATCGTAATTTTTACTGTATTATTGTTATCTTTATCATTTCTAATGAAACCTCTCGAATTATTCATGCTCAAACGGGAAAAACCATTATTTACATATCTTAATAGGATTTTAATTCCATTTCCGGTATTAATAAGGATATCTGAAGTGATATTATATCCTATAATTGGGATTAAGGTTGTTGAGAATTCCATGGTTTATTATTTATTCACTGCTTTATGGGGATTAGTTATTATTGTAATGGCGATATCTATTTGTTTATTAATAGCACTTTATCTAAAGATGGCAGTAACCGCCCCTAAAGGTTCCACACTAAAAAAACAGAGCCTTTCGGTAATTTTAGGAATTCTTTGTTGGATAATAACAATATTTTTGACTGCAGATGTTTTTAGGCAAATTTCGAAGGGAAATTGGTTTTATATACCATTGATTCCTGCTCTCTTATTAATTGCCTATAGTTTATTATCTTACGGCTTTAA
>CAZVTX010000151.1:0-8497 GCA_964629395.1 uncultured archaeon | reverse complement strand
TATTTATGGTTTGAAAGGTTCGCTAGAACCTAAGGAATTTTTTTTATTTTTTCACTATTCTTTTCTTAAATAATAACCTTTATCGATTAAATTTTGTATAATAATCTCATTATAATTTTTGTCCTCGAATTTATTACTATTTATTGTTAATCTTCCTAATGCTAAAACCTCATGGAATTTATTTATTATTAAAATCAGATCACCTTTATTAAAAGGATATTTTTTTATAACATCTTGTTCTATATCTTTTTTTTTAATATGATTCCCGTACAACACAGCTTTTTCAATAGATTCCTTTACAATTATAATTCTCTCTTGGGGAAAAAGATTGTTTTTAAAAATATATTCAGCACCTTCTAAACTTAAATAAAATTTCCCTCTCTTAATATAGCCGAAATATATACCTGCAGAATAAATATTAATAGATAAATTTCTACTAATTTTATTTATTATGGTATTTAGGTCATAATTTAAAAGATAAATTTCGGGGTAAGATTCAGATTTAATATTTGAGATTTTGACATAAAAAAGATCAATTTTTTCTTTAAAGAATTCTAATATTTTTGGCGAGATTTTTTCAAAAGAATTACGAATTATACTCCATTCTATTTCTCTTATTTTTCTAAATTTCAAACTTGGTTGCATTATAATTAATTATAAAAAATCAAAATATATAGATATAGAATTAATTTCTAATATATCATATAAAGCTAAAATAATTGGTGA
Source organism: uncultured archaeon (assembly GCA_964629395.1). Lineage (GTDB taxonomy): Archaea > Asgardarchaeota > Lokiarchaeia > Sigyniarchaeales > SOKP01 > CAZVTX01. The sequence goes on along the minus strand of CAZVTX010000151.1, from coordinate 7,771 downwards.
ATAAATTGGGATTACGGAAAATAGAAGATGATATCGATTTTAGAAAAGCAATGGAAAAAAAAGCGGCGGAACTACGATTGAAGGAACTTCAAGCTAAAGCATCTGTTGAGAATTTGACTAAAGAGAGATTAAATGAAATTGCCAAACAACACGGGATAATTCTTGCACTTAACCCAAAATTAAGGGCAGAAGTAGAAGTCCTCCAAAAGAAATATAACATTCCTAAATCACGTATTATTAGAGAACAAATAACAGAAAAAGATGTTTTAGGGAAAAAACTTTCAAAAATAGATTATGAGAAATTAGGATTATTAGCTTATCAAAGAGTTCTTATGCAAAAAGAAGAGACGGGAGGGGTATTTCCTTTAGCAGAAGTTTTTGAAATGGTTAATACAGGTGATTTAAAAGGGAGAATTGAACCTAAAGATGTATTAAAAGCATTAAAAATCTTAAAGAAAAATAAAATGATTGAAGATATTAAAGAACTGGATACCGGCGCCGTAATGATTTATTTTTTTCCGATACAATTTACATCAGATCAGGTTAAAATTATGGAGATTGCTAAAGAAAAAGGATATGTTTCATTAGAAGATGTTTGCACCAAATTGAATTGGTCGCAAGAAAGAGCCTTAAGAGCATTACAATCTCTTGAAAAAACGGGTGCTGCAAAATTTAGAGAAGATATAATAAAGGGTAAAAATTGGTACTTTCCTTCAATTTAATTTATTTTTAATCGAAAATTATTTTTAAAGCAGTTTGCCCATCTTTCAATTTAATTAATTTTGCTCTTTTTTGTTTGGCTAAGATTTTATAGATTTTCTCTAAATCTTCTTTGGGGAGTGTACTAAACGGTTTATTGGCTTCTTCAATCTCAAATTTTAATATTGGCTCCGTTTTTCCATTTTCATAAGCCCAAGTATATATATCATCAGCCCATTCATCAAGGGTTTTCCAATAAATTCTTAATTTCTCTTTATTCTTTGATAACCATTTTGCTAATTTTTGGTCAATTAGTTTTTGGGCAATCTCTTTGACAGCTAATTCTCTATTATTAAGCTCCGAAAAAGGTTTTTCCGTAATTAACTTTCTCAAATAAATTACATGGAGTATTGCATATTTAGCATAATCAAATAATATTTTTGCCCATTGTTCTTTCCAAGATTCGTAATCAGAGGGGCTTTCTTTCTTATCGGGAATATAATACATATATTCATACCTTTTTTCCTGGAGCCATGAATATTCCTTTAATAATTGTTCATAAGGTTGGATTTCTTTCTCAATTAATTGTTCTTCTCCAAGTATTTGTTGTTCCAGAAGCTTCAATTCAGCTTCAATAGAATTATTATATTGTAAATCTTCTCGTTCCTCAACCTGATTTTCTTGCATTATTTTCATTTGTTTTGTTAGATAATCATCTATTTTTACAAGCTTTTTTTCGACCTCATTCATATTAGAAGTAGGCAATCCGATCGTTTTTGATTCAGAATCTTTTTTAGCCTCCTGTTCTCTTTTCTTTTTTAATGCCCTTAGGCGTATCAATTCTTTTCTAAGTTCTTCTAATTCTTTTTCAGTTTTTTCTTTTAATTCTCTTGAAATTTCCTCAACTTCTTTTTTTTGACGCTCCAAAATTTCACCTCTTTTATTTATTATTCGCCAAATTCTTCTTTCCATTTTTCATATTGTTTTAATTCATCTTTAGTTAACATGGGTTTTACTTTTTTAATCGTTTTTATAAAATCATCAAGAACAATATCTCTTACTTTTACTTCTTTATTAGGATTGTCTAATAATCCGCTCATATCTAATTCCCTTATGGGTAGCATTATTACCTCCCGGCAAACATTTGAGATATCGCGTCCCGAATATCCTTCCGTTCTGACGCCTAATTCTACAAAATCTTCATCATCTAAAGCCATATTAACACCTTGAGTATGAATTTTAAAAATCGCGATTCTCGCTTCTAAATCAGGAAGGGGTACATATATTTTCTTTTCAAATCTGCTTAATAATGCGGTATCTAAATCCCATGGACGATTTGTTGCCCCTAAAACTAACATGGTTTTATCCTTTGATGATTTAACACCTTGAATTTCCGTTAATAATTGGGTTTTAACACGCCGTTCACCGCTACTTTCTGAACCTGTACCTCTTTTAGTTGCGATTGAATCAATTTCGTCTATGAATATTAGACTCGGAGCTTTTAATCGGGCAACTTTAAATAAACTACTTATTAATTTCTCGCTTTCACCTAACCATTTACTTAAAAGATCTGCTGAAGATACTCCGAAAAATGTAGCTTTACATTCAGTTGCAGCAGCCTTAGCTAAAAGAGTTTTACCGCACCCAGGGGGGCCAAATAAAAGAATCCCCGACCAGGGTTTACGAGCTCCTGTGAATAATTGGGGTCGTATTAATGGTAAAACGATAGCTTCCCTTAATACTTGTTTACAATTCTCCAATCCTGCTATATCCATCCATTTTACATTAGGAGATTCTGTAAGAATTGTATTTGTTATTGTATTAATTAATTCTTGTTCCTCTTCACTATAGGGCTCATCATCAGATTTTAATTTATCAGAAGTAGCTTTTGCATCTTGAGAATATTGCCGAGAACTTGGTTTTCCCCGTTTTCCGCTTAATCTTGCTTTAAGGATTTTTGCCCTTTCCATGTATTCTTCCATTCTTGACTTTAATTCTCTATTTAATTTTTCATTCTTGCTAAATTTTATAAATTGGAGGATAATTTCGGAAGCTCTCAAATATTTATTTATGGCCTGATTATATTTCCCTTGCTCATCAAGTTTAATTGCTTCATTTGCCTCTTTTGTTGCATATTCCCATAACTTTGAATTAAACGACATAATTAAATCAAAAATTTTTTATGATAAAAATAAAATTATTCAAATAAAATCTTGTAAGAAAAAATAATAAATTTGTATTTATGAAATTAACCACAACCAATTTTTCTTCAATATAATATAATTGGACTCCAAATAATTTTATATTGTAAATTTATAATTATATTATATAGATTTATTAACGATTTTTAACGATTAATATGGGATTTCTAAAAGATATCGGAAAATGGCTTAGCGGCGGCAAGAAACCAAAAGCTGATAATATTAGGCAAGCAATTGTAAAATTGAGAGTTTTTAATAAGCGTTTGATGAGGCAAACAAAGAAGCTCGAATTTAGTGCCAAACAAGCCAGAGACAAGGCAGTAAAATTAAGAAAGGAAGGGGATCTTGAGGGATCAAGATTTCATGCCCGCAATTATTTACAGATTAAAAATCAAATTAGAGCTGTAGATACTTTTAGGACAAATTTAGAAGGTCTAATCTTTAAATTAGAGCAAGCCAGTGCCGTTAAAGATATTGCTTCGATTTTTACTTCAATAGCACAATCAATTTCTGCTTTAAAAGCCAATCTTTCAATACCGCAAATTTCGGAAATGATGAAAAATATGGATATGGATTTCGAGGATTTTGCAGTTACTCAAGAGCTAACTACAGATGGCATGACTGAGATGAATTTAGATTCTGCAGTATCAGAAAGTGAAATTGATAATTTTATAAACGAGATTGATGCCGAAATCCAGGTAGAAACGGGCGCTGCTTTACCGAGCGTGGCAGACAATCAGCGAATTAAGGAATTAGAGGAAGAATTAAATAGATTAAGATCTCAAGAATAATTTTTTAATATATAATCTTGAGAATTATAAAAAAAACTAAAATTATTAAATAAATTAATTTCTATTATTTAATCCAAATTTTATAAAGTAGATGAAAATTATGTCTTCAAAACCAGAATTAATTACAATCGGAAGCTGTACATTAGATTGTATTATTAAAATAAGGGATATAATGCGCTTTGAATTGTTTGATAGAGATAATGTAAAAAAATATACTGCAATAGAATATTCTCGTAAGCTGAATATAGATGAGGTAAATTTTGTTCCAGGAGGGTCGGGCGCTAATATTGCCTGTAATTGTGCAATGTTAGGAATGAAAGCGTCTTATATTGGTGTTTTAGGAAGAGATTTTGCAGCAAATGTATGCATTGAAGATATGAAAAAAAGAGGGGTAGATTTATCGAATGTGGTTCAAATAGATGATGACAGTACTGCATATTCGGTAATATTAAAAACGGAATGGGGAAAAGACCGTAGCATTTTGGCTTATAAAGGAGCGAATAATTACTTAACCCCAGATCATGTTAAAGAAGAATTGTTTGATAATATTAAAGCATTTGCATGGACTTCATTAACCAGTGATAATGCTTGTAAAGCAATTGAAAAGGCAATTAATTTAACGAAAAAAAATGGGGGTAAAGTATTCGCAGCTCCGAGTATATCTATTATAAAAAATGCTCCTGAATGGGCTAAGAAATTAATGTCTAAATCTGATGTGATCTCTCTAAATTATGAAGAAGCAGAAGCTTTTACTGGAGAGGCTAAAAAAACTATAATGTTAGAACACTTTTTAAAAATGGGTGTAGAATTGATCTCAATTACGGACGGTGGAGAAGGTTCAATTATTTCTAATGGTGAAATAATAATAAATAGCGGTGTTTATGATGGACCCATTCAGGATACAACCGGAGCAGGTGATGCATTTTTAAGCGGGATTCTTATCTCAAAAATAAAAGGGTTTGATATAGTCAAAACCTCTCAAATAGCATCCGCAATGGCATCATTGGAATGTAGAGAGTTAGGAGTAAGAGAAGGACTTCCGAATAGTCTGGAGGAACTTGAAAAATTTATTTCGGAAAATAAATTAAAACAAGTGGTAACAAAAGTTATCTAAAATTGTATTATCCTCTAAAAACAATAAAATTTTAATTTATTGATTTATTTTAAAGTATAGAATAATTTGATAACATTAAAAATGCGCTCTTAGTATAGTGGTAAGTATACCAGGTTGCCAACTTCGCTTCGCTTATCGAGGAGTTTGATGGCAATTGGTGACGCGGGTTCGATTCCCGCAGGGCGCATACTTCTTTTTTAAAAAAATTAAATAGCAAAATTAAATGCCAAAAGCAGGAAAATAATAATCAGAAAGCATACTTAAGTCATGGTTAAAATAATTTTTAATAATATCAAGCAGAAACTCCAGATATGAAAATGAGATTTTAATATTTTTCTTTTCCATCAATAAATCGATTACCTTTTTCTTTCCGAGCTTTTCATCGCCTTCGTGCGAATCTATTATTTCAATTATATTTTTTGCTAATTCAAAAGCTTTTTGAATTTCATTTTTAAAGATTATTAAACTGGATGTTGGATTATATTCTGCCATAAATTTTTGAATAATTGCCCTCTCGATTTTAATTTTTTTAGGATCTAATAATTTTGATTTGTCATTTAGAACTTTCTTACCATCTATAACGATATAATTCTTAAATTGCTTCTTATTTTTTTTATAAAATTTATGGTTAATAACTTCAAAATTATATTCAAAATTATCCTGTGACACAAATGAGAAAAAGGCTTTTAAATGTTCGATAAGTTTTTCATCATCGGATAAAAGTAAAAAAGGTTTTTTCAGTAAAAATGCTCGTAATAAACTTGCAATGGTTAAAGCAGAAAGATTCTTCTTAATTAGGTCAACATCAATTTTATCTTTATCAGGAATCTCTCTATCAACAACTTTTTGAATGGTTTCTACTTGAGGTAATTCAATTTTAAAATCCGTTAAAAAACAGTCCCGAACATCAAGATTTTTATCAATATAAGCAACAAATGTATGATTGCATACTTGATCTTCGGGGACATTAATTGCAGTTACACCTCTCGGATTTGAATTAACTATTTTCTCGTCTATCTCTATATATTTTATTTTTGAACAACTCGGACACCTAAGTTCTATTTTAACCATAAAATTCGCCCTTTATCTTTTTTTATTAAATAAGTCCAAGAAAATCCGATACATCATGCATTTTAGGAACTTCGACACCAAAATATTGATCAATTATTCCTAATAGAAATTCTAAGTAATTTGCATCAATTTTAATATTATATTTATCGTTTATATACTTGATAATTTCTTTTGAAGATATTTCACCTTTCATTGAATTTGTCTGGATATAATTTATGATATCTTGCGATAAATTATATGCTTTTTTCAATTCATTTTTTAAAATGATTAATGCTGTCGTTAAGTTCCTTTCGGTGAAAAATTTTTCTATTATCTTTTCTTCAATTTTCAACTTTTTAGCATTTATTTCTTTATTTTTATCAACGATAATTTTCTTATTATCAACAACAATATAGTCATTATAGTCTTTTTTATTGTTTTTATATTCATCTGGAGAAATGAGCGTTATATCAAAATCGAAAGTATCTTTTGTTATGAATTTAATAAAATTTAATAAATGTTCTGAAAGAAAAACCTCGTTCGAGAGAATTAATAACTTTTTTTTAGTTACAATTGATTTGAAAATAACACACATTATAAAATTAGTAAGATTTAACCTTAGATTTTCTAAAGCCAAAAGTTCATCTTTATTAAATGTAACTGAAGATTCTGCTTCTTGTTCAGTTGGGACTGCTTCTATTTGAAAATCTGCCATTAAACAGTCTCTTACCGCAAGATTTTTGTCAATATAGGCAATAAATTGATGTTCGCAGACAGTTCCTATAGGTACACTTATTGCTAATAATCCTCGAGAAACATTTTTCACAGCTTCTTCTAATACTTCAATTTTCCCTTTTTTGTTACATTTAGGACAATGAACTTCAATTAATTTTGGCATAATGAAATAATCGATATTAATATTTTAAAATCTTCTTATCTTTGCATAATTATTTTCAAACCAATTTGCAATAAATAAACAAACAATTGCACCAATATTTTCCGCAATAATAAAGCTAATCATATTCGATAATCCTGAAAACGATACTAAACTAGGAAAGCTTATAAAAAAAACTATAGAGAATATTGAAAATTCAATTAATAAAGGTTTAACAATAGGTACTTCCAGAAAACTCATTAATTTGGGATGCTTTACTTTTTTACTTTTGCTTTTCTTAAATTGTGTCCTTAATTTTCTCCTCCTTTCTACCTGGGCATAACTCTCAAAAATAATTATTACACTATAAAAAATTGCTATTGTAACGGTGGAAGGGATTAAAATAATGACTAAATAATTTCCTATACTAAAAAGGTATTGAGCAAATAAAATATATAAACATTGAAATAAGCCACAAAATCCAAATATTGTTAAAGCAGTAGGTAAATGTTCTTTTGAGCTCCAGCGAAATCTTATCGGCATATTTAAACGATATTTTTTATAAGAATAATGGGCCCGGCGAGGATCGAACTCGCGACCTTCCGCACGTCAAGCGGACGTCATATATGGGCAATCCATTCCTTAGCTAACCACTAGACCACGGGCCCAGATCTATTTCAAATGTGAAATTAAAGTTAAGTTATCTAAAATATTAAAAAATAAATATTTTTTCAAAATTGATTCATAAAATAATTATAATAATTTAATATATATCTAAATTCCTTATTTAAAAATGATTCAATAAAAAATGTAAAATTTTAGGTGATTGTCTATTTCCGAGATCAACGCTGCTGAAAGGGCAATAAATAAAAAGAAAACAATTCTAATAATTATTATCGTGGTTTTGTCAGGTGTTCTCGTAGGAACCATTATTTTTGCAATTGGTTATTATCAATCAAATTCAGCAGAGGATACAACAAACATAGAGGAAGATAATAATAATACTTCCAGTGGAGGCGGATGAGCAATGATAACAATTACT
>CAZVTX010000150.1:0-8537 GCA_964629395.1 uncultured archaeon | reverse complement strand
AAATTGTTATAAAATCTTAGAATCTAATAAGACTTTAAAAAGTTTAATGAAAATAGATCTTTCTTTTTACATGTTTATAATAAAATTATTTTTTAGAATTCTTTTCTCACTAAAAGGATTAAAATTTAAGGATCGTTTTAATCTTGCCTTTTATTATTGTTTTTATCCGCGTAATTTAGTTAATAGAATATATTCAACTAAAAATTTATTTAAATATTGTAAAGATAAAAAAATTAATGTGATTCTTAGCGGAAAAGCGGCTCATCCACTTTTCTATTCATTTATTATATCAAAGATATTAAGAATTCCGATGGCTACCATTGCACACGGCGATGATTTTCTTATTCGTTATCCATTTGGATTAAATACTATAATATTTAAGAATATTGAAAAAATCATAGTTACTAATCGTATAATGAAGAATTTACTTTCTAAAATTCATAATGTAAAAAATGAAAAATTAAAAGTGATTCATTTAGGTGTAAATACGGAACAGTGTAATGTTCCTCAAACGAAAGAAGAATTACGTAAAAAATTAAAAATTCCTGAAAATGTTTTTATTATTATAACGGTTAGCCGATTTTATCCAAGGAAAGGATTTGAGACGGTTTTAAAAGCTATAAATCTCATTATTAAAGAGAATCCTAACATTAATTTAAGATATTATATTATCGGATCAGGCGAAGAACAAGGAAAAATTCAAAAATTAATTGAAAAATTAAAGCTCCAAAAATATGTTAAAATGTTAGGATTTATAGATGATAATCTTAAAAATCAATATTATAAGCTTTCTGATGTATTTGTATTAGTTCCCGAAATAAAGAAAGATTCTATAGAAGGTTTTGGTATTGTTTATATTGAAGCTAATTTTTTTAAGCTTCCAACAATCGGAACAGCCTCTGGTGGTGTAAGAATTGCTGTAGAAGATGGTAAAACAGGTTTTCTAATTAAACCGGGAGATTATCATGAACTAAAAAATAAAATTTTACAATTATATAATAATCCGGAATTACGAAAACAATTAGGGGAAAGTGGTTATAAGAGAGTTTTAGAACAATTTACATGGGATAAAAATATCATAGATTACCATAATGTATTAAATGAATTAATTAAGAACTAATTTTGGAAATTTAAAAAATCAATAATTAATTTGATAAAATATTGAAAATTTTCTAAAGAAAGTATTTTAATTAAAATTTAGAGAAATTATACTCTTTGACATGAATATCAATTACGACACTTTTAGAGGTAAACTCTTTGTTCAATTTATTCGCCGTTATTTTAGGGATACCTCATCAATCATCGCTTTAGATGTAGGTTGCCGCTATGGCGCTTTTCTTGTAGAGATGGCTAAATCCTTTAAGAAAGTTATTGGGATTGATATTGACGAAGGAGCTCTTGAAATAATTAAAAAAAAAATCGAAAAATTTGATAACGTAATTATTAAAAAAGAAAGTATACTTAAAACGGATTTTCCTGACAATTTTTTTGATTTAATAACATTAGAAGGTGTATTAGAATGGGTTGGATTAGGCGATCCGTCAATTTCTCCAAAAGAATGTCAGATTCAGGCTTTATATGAATGTAAAAGAATATTAAAACCCAATGGAATATTATATTGCGGTATTGAAAATAAATTATTTCCCGCCTATTGGTTTCGGGATCCCCACTCTCATCTCCCATTGACCGTAATTTTACCGAGAAGATTAGCCCAGTATTATTATGAACGGAAAACGAAAACGGGATTTAAATATTATGGTCAAAATATTCTTTCCTATTGGGGTTATGCTAAAATGTTTTCAAAAGTATTCGGTTCTTGTGACATAAAAATACCATTGCCGAATTATAAATATCTCTATTATATTTCTTCATTAAATTCAAAAGAGCTTATGAAAAAAGCGAAAAAGACTTTATCAATCAAAAATCTGAGAAAAACTTATAAAGCAACAACTTTAGCGGTTTTAGCATTATCCTTATTGGGTTTAAAATATTTTGCAAATAATTTTGTTATTTTATGTAAAAAGTAGATAATTAAACGATGCCAATTTCTAAAATAAGTAATAAAAAAATTATTTTTGGTGGCTCTTTTGCTTATTATTATGATAAAAAGAGAAAATATTTTATAAAAGTGTGCAAGGGTCAGCGAGAATGGATTGAGAAGGAATATAATAATCTTAAAAAATATTGGAATAAATTGAATGTTAAGAATTTAAACTTAATAAGACCGATAAAATATTCAAAAAAATTAGAATTTTTAGTAACCGAATTAATAGAAGGAAAGAGACTCGTTGATATATTAATTCCCGAAATTTATTATAATTTTGGTAAGAAATTGAAAGAATTTCATGCAAATGGTTTTTCACACAGTCATTTAGAGTTTCAAGATGTTCTCTTCGATAAAAACTCAAAAATTTATTATATTGCCGATGTTCCATTTTTTAATAAATTTCCTCCTATCCATGACCTTGCTACAATTAAAGTTAGCTTCTATATGTATCGTTATAAAAAACCATGGAATTTTTACAGATATAATATATGTTTTAATGCTTTTTTACAAGGATACGGGGTTTATAATAAGAAAGAGTTAGAAAAAGAATATAGGAAATCTATTGAGGGAAGAATTCGATATTTGATTAAGAGAGGAAAATTAAACAAAATCAGAGGTATATTAATGAATATTATGTATAAATTAGGGTTATTATAAAAATGAAAAGAAAAATCAAGGTTTGTTTTGTCCAATCATTTGGCTATTCTGTTTTCAATCCTGACTCTAATGCCAGGATAGGGGGTGCTGAGGTTGATTTATATAATATTGCTACTGAATTAGCCAAAGATGAACGATTTGATGTTTATTTCTTAGTAGCTGATTTTGGTCAAAAAGATATAGAGATTTATAACGGGGTAAAAGTTATCAAAGGACATTCTCAAAAGAAAACGCTAAAGAATTTTCTTTATTCTTTTTATATTTTTTATAAAAAATTACACCAAATAAATGCCGATATTTATTTTACCGCAAATCTTTCTAAGTATGTAGGTTTAACTAATTTTTATTGCAAAATATTCAAAAAAATTCATATACATCGTACCGAACATGAAGGACAGGTAATTAAATCCCATATTATAAAAAATATATTGAAGGGTAAGCTAAAATACCTCTTATTTTATCTTGGATTCATTAATGTTAATCATATTGTTGTTCAAAATGACGAACATCAGAGATTATTAAAAAAAACATTTAATTTCCCTTCTACGGTTATTCGGAATAGCTATATAATCCCGCCATATAATAAAATTCCGAGAGAATTTATTTTATGGGTTGCCAGGGGTGAAAAATGGAAAAGACCCGAAATATTTATTGAACTGGCTAAAGCTTTTCCGACTGAATCTTTTGTTATGATTATGCCCTCCGGTAGTGATAAAGATTTTTTTAATAAAATCAAAAATAGAGCGAAAAAATTGAAAAATTTAAAATTTATTCCGGGTGTTCCTTTTTCTGAAGTTAATGAATATTATAAAAGAGCGAAAGTTTTCGTAAATACTTCTCTTTCAGAAGGTTTTCCTAATTCCTTTAACCAAGCTATGAATGCTTCCACTCCTATTTTAAGCTTGAATATAAATCCTGATAATTTTATTAATAAATATAATGTAGGCTTATATTGTAATAACGATTTTGAATTATTGAAGGAAAATTTAAATGTTCTTCTGAAAAATGAAGATCTCTGGAAAAATTTAAGCGAAAATTCATTAGAATTTGTTAAAGAACATATGAACATTAAAAAATCCATCAAAATATGGAAGAAAATCTTTTTATATTTTTATAATAAGTTAAAAAAATAATTCTTTTAAACGCTCTAACTTTAAATTTCGATTATTTTTTAATTTATTATTAATTAAAATAAATAGATGATAAAATGAGGATTGAAAGTGTAATATTAGCTGCGGGGTATTCAAGCCGTTTTAACTTTGAGGATAATTCTTTTAAAAAATATATGTTGCCTTTTGAAAGATCAAATATTTTAAATTATGTCATCTTAGCGATGGTTAATTCCGGAATTGAGAGAATTAATATAATTGTTGATAAAAATGCCGATCAAAATTTTATTTCATCTTCTTGTTTTAATTTTTTTGAAAAATTGTCGCTTAACTGTTCAAACTTTAATTTGAATTTTGTTATAAACAATCAAATTGATAGAGAAAACGGTTATAGTTTATATCTAGGAGTAAATGAAGTTAAATCTGATTTTTTTATTCTCTCTATGGCAGACCATATATTTTCCGATAATGTTTATTCTATATTAATTGATAATTATAATGATGAGGATGTTGTTTTAGCAACAGATCCAATGAAAATAGAGGGTATATATGATCTTGATGATTGTACAAAAGTTTTGGGTGAGAATCGTAGGATTTTGGAGATCGGTAAAAAAATAGAGAACTATAATCGCCTTGATATGGGTGCATTTATTATGAAAACCAGAACGGTTAGACAATTAGCCGAACAAGTTGAGAACGAGCAATTTAAATTCGGAGTATCGGATGTATTAATTAACGGAATTAAAAATAATTTTAAAATCTGTTATTTAGATTTTGATAATACACTCTGGTTAGATGTAGATGACCATGTTGAATATAATAAATTAAAAAATATTGTAAAAATAAAACCTGATTTTAAACCTTTTAATTTAGATTTAAAAAGTTCATAATTCGCTCAATAGCCTTACCATCATTATATTTATTAAATATTTTTCGCACATTTACTCTTTTTCTTTCATATTCCTTATCGAATTTCTCTAATTCATTTAATAGCTCTAATAGCTCATCTCCAGTTTTCACGATAGGACCCGGTACAAAATTTTCATAATCATAATAAAAATCTCTTACTTTTTTGAATTTTTCTAAATCATGTGCGAAAAATATTATAGGGCGATTTAGAAATAGAAAATCAATAAAAACACTTGAATAATCCGTTATTAAAACATCAGATATTATTAATAGATCCGTTATATCCACATTCGGCTCTATTGCAATAATATTTGAATATCCGCTTAAATCAATCTTTGGAATAAATGGATGAGGTTTGTATAAAAAAATATCGTTGTTTTTTCTCAAAAAATTTTCTAATTTTACTAAAAATTCATGATTAAAGGGATCATTATAGGGATATTCTCTGAATGTAGGAGCATACAAGAGAATTCTATTATAACCTTTTAAATTGAGATTTTGGATAATCTTTTCTTTTAATTTTTTATCGGCATTTATTAAATAATCATTTCTTGGATAACCTGTTATAATAAATTTTTTAGGATCAATATTATATGCAGAAACTTTATATTTTACATTATTCTCTGAACTATCTATAAAATAATCGATATCATTGTTTAATTTCTCCCGAATTTTTCTCTGAAAAAAGGATTCTTTCATATCATCTCCTCCTTTCTTAAATGAAATTCCGTGTGCAAGAAATATAAGTTTTGTTTTGGGTGAAAAATCAATCATCAAAATATCTCCGAAGCCATGTGTTATAAAGATATATTTAGCTGATTTTAAAGTTTTAATAGTCTTAAACCAATCTTTCTGAGAGATTACATTATAATTTTTATTGTTAAGCATTTTCATGATTTTATCCGATTTTGTAATCCAAACACATTTATATCTAGTTTTTTCGTTCAAATATTCAAATAACGCTTTGCTATTACCGGCGTAGGCATTTCCGTTAGTGCTACCAAAAACTAATAAATTCTCAATTATAGAATTATTATCGAACAATTTAGATAATATAAATGTGATTGGATGTTTAATATTCATTTTTAGCTTTTGAGAGATTACTTCTACAATTTTATCAAGAAATAAATTTATCTTTGTTTTTGAGAACATGTTTTTATTAAAAAAATTTTGACAATATCAATATATTTTTACTAATATTAACTATTTTTAATTTTTAATTTTTAATTCAGATAGTAACATTCTTTTTTGATAGTAACATTTTTATTTCAATTTTCATTTTATTAAATATGACCCCCAAAAGGGTCGATGATGACGAGATCCTTCGTTATCTAGAAGACCATACTTATGATGAAACTCAAAAAAAATTTGGGATTTCTCGAATGACTATTGCAAGAGTTAAAAAAAGAAATAAGGTGAAAATTATGCCAAATAGAATAAATTTAGCAATTGCGGGAATAGGAAATGCTGCTTCTGCTTTAATTCAAGGAATTGAATTTTATAAAGCACGTTCTAAAAATCTTGTAGGACTTTTGCACCCTACATTTGCAGGTTATCATATTTCGGATATTAAGATAACGGCGGCTTTTGATATTTCAAAAAAAAAAGTGAATAAAACTCTCAATGAGGCAATTAGAGCAAATGATTTAGAAGTTATAGTCGATGTTAAGAATCAAGATGTCAAAGTTTTAATGGGAAAGATTCTTGATGGCGTTATTGAAGAAACTGCTCCTTTAATTGATCCGTCCGAGGAAAAATCAGTTGATATCGTCAATGTACTTAAAGAAACAAATTCCGAGATTTTATTATGCTTGTTACCCTCTGGAGCAGATGAAGCGGTTAGGTTTTATGCTGAAGAAGCACTAAAAGCAGGATGCGCATTTATTAATGCTACTCCTAGCATTATTGCGGGAGATAAAGAAATCGCACGAAAATTTCAAGATGCGGGATTACCGCTATTAGGTGATGATTTACAAGATCAATTCGGTGCTACTATTGTTCATAAAATTATATTGCAGCAAATGGTTGATCTTGGAGTTGAAATTCAGGAAAGTTATGCTCTGGACGTAGGTGGAGGCGCCGAATCCTTAAATACTGTACATCGAACGAGACACATTAAAAGAGATATTAAAAGCAAATCAGTTACATCAACTTTAAATATTGATGCTCCAATAGTAGCGGGTACTTCTGATTATGTACCTCATCTTGGAAACGGTCGAAATTCTATGCTTTGGATAGTTGGAAGGGGATTTTTAGGAAGTGAAATTAAGATGGATATTAAAATACAGACTAAAGATGGTCCAAATGGTGGAGCAATATTAGCCGATGTTATTAGAGCAACAAAAATTGCATTACAACGGGGTTCAAGTGGCCCTGTTAATGAGATATGCTGTTATGGCTTTAAATCTCCACCCAAACAAGTGGAGACTCCACAAATTGCTGCTGAAAATTTAGCTAAATATATAATGGGTGTAAAATAAAGGAGGTTATGAAACAATGGTGGAGAGTAGGAAAGATAAGGAAATAAGGGTCGCTATTGCGGGATTAGGAAATGTAGCGGCAGCAATAGTAATGGGCATCGAATATTATAAAGACATTAAAGAAGATGACGAATTCGTGGAAGGATTAATGAATCCTTCAATTGCCGGTTATTTACCAAGAGATATAAAAATTGTTGCTGCTTTTGATGTATCAACAACTAAAATAAATAAAGATATAGGAGAAGCAATATATGCCGAGCCAAATGTATGTGAACATATAATTCCACCCGAGAAAATGCCGAAGCTTGGTGCTCTATGTTATCCTGGACCCATTTCAGATGGTTGCTATAGGTCTTATAATGGAAAAGGTGAAATTATATATGATACATATGAATATTTCAAAGCATATGATGAAAATGAAGTAGAACCCGTAGACGTTGCACAAGTTTTAAGAGATACGAAAGCAGAAATACTGATTAATCTATTACCCGTAGGCAGCTATCATGCTTCAAGAATATATGCTCAAGCAGCCTTAGATGCAGGATGTGCATTTATTAATGGTATCCCTGAATTTATCGTATCGGAAAGGATCCCTGGAGATAAAGATTGGGTTGCAGAATTTGAAAAACGTGGATTGCCATGCGCTGGAGATGATATAAAATCACAGATCGGTGCAACAATACTCCACAGACTTTTAACAAAAGCATTCTTAGATCGCGGTGTAATTATTAATGATACATATCAATTAAATATCGGTGGAAACGGCGATTTCTATAATATGAAAGATGAGGGAAGATTAACTACAAAACGAAAGTCTAAAACATCGGCAGTAACGAGTGTACTTCCATATGGAGATAAGGTAAATTGCAGAATTGGACCAAGTGATTATGTACCATTTTTAAGGGACAAGAAGATCTGTTATATACGAATTGATGCCGTGACTTACGGTGGCTTACCTCTAGTATGCGATTTAAAGCTTAGAGTGGAAGATTCTCCTAATTCAGCAGGATTAATGATTGATTTAATCAGACAAGTAAAATTGGCTTTAGACCGTGGAATTGCGGGAAGACTTGAAAGCATTAGTTCATTCAGCTTTAAACACCCCCATATCCAGCCACCTTCCGACTTTGAAGCTAAAAAATGGGTACAAGAATTTATAGAAGGTAAACGCGAAAGATAAAAATTTTTTATTTTATTACTTTTATGAAAATTTAGAAGTAGCAATATTAAAATATCTTATTCAATAAATTTTCTTTTTCTTTTTAGAAAAAATCAAATTCCTTTCAGAGATCATTTCTTTATTTTTAAAGAGATCTTCTCATTATACTATTTCTT
>CAZVTX010000149.1:0-8546 GCA_964629395.1 uncultured archaeon | reverse complement strand
AATTAAAAAAAAAAGGAATTATTTGATCTCGAAAAAGAATTTCAGCTTTTAACCCTTTTTTTAAATCCTAAATTAAATAAATTTTTGAATTTATTAAAGAATGGTCCTATTCTTCAAAAAAAATTGATTAAATTGATTAAAAATTTCGATGAATTCAAAAAATTAATGTTTAATAATGATTTAATTATAGAAATTCAAAATGGGAATGAAAAATGGATAATTCTTAAATCTGATATAAAATTTGAGATTTTCTTCCCTGAATATCTTATTGATAATATAAATAAAGCATTAAATGAAGGACGCATTTCTAAAGATTTAGCATTAAAAGCATTATCTGTGTTAAAATGGAATTATCTTAAAAATGAGATGCCAAATAAATTTAAAGAGCTCAGAGAAAGGATTGAGAACAAGAAAAAAATTATTGAATTCGCTGAAAGAGAAGGCATCGATCCAAAAGAACATGTAAAAGCATTAATAAAATTATTAAAGGAAATAGGAGATTATGATGGTATGAAATATTGGAAAGAGAAATATTTGGATTAAAATAATATTTAATCTTCTTCCTCCGATTCAAGCGTTGAGAAAAGATCTTTAATGTCATATTCTATTTCTTCTAATATTTTTTCCCTTGATTTTAAGGACTCTTTTAATTCTAAGTCTTTATCAATTCCTTCTTCAATTTTTTTAATACTAAAATCAATTATTTTTTGTTTTAGTTTCTGAAATCCAATTTCATCAAATTTAACCACCGTTTTAACGACATGACCTTTCCTATCGGATACTATTTCGCATATATCCTTATCTACCCAGTTTTCAAGAATCTTTCTAACTATTTTATGAAAGATTGAAAATTTGGATTTCTTCTTGTCTAATTTATCGAGTAAAATCTTACAGATTTGTGTTGATGGAAATGTATTTGAATAATATTTATTTCTAACCTCTAAGATATATTCTGCAATTATATTTTCAAATTCTTCTTCATGTTTTTCCATTAAATTAGCGATTCCTTTCTGGTAAGAGCTCTCTTTAGCCATTTTTAATTCCAAAGTTTTTATTGATTAAAAGATAAAATTCAAATATAAATTAATTGATTTTTATATAAATACTAGAATTAAATTAAAAGGGATTTGACCTTGTCGATCGACAGAAAAAAGTTAAAAGCTTTACTTCAGTGGTATAAAAAAGAAATAGGTAAAGATTTGGTCGCAGTTCTTATTGTTAATCGTGATGGTCTCGTAATAGATTCTCTTATGGGAGATGATAGTAAATCTATTGAAGAAGATTTAGTGGGAGGCGTAAGTGCATTAGTAGAACCGGTTTTAACACGCATTAGAGATGAATTCAGTTCGGGTTCATTTGGAACGGGTACATTTGATACCGAAGATTACAGATTAATCTTTTGTGAGGCTGGTCCCGAAGCAATATTAGTAACTATTCTCGATGCTCTTGCAATGATCGATCCCGTTTTCCCATATGCATATGTAGCCGCTGAAAAGGTGGCAAGAATTTTTGACGGGCGTCCTGTAAGTCCTGTTATCCCCAAAATCCCTTATGATAAAAGTGAGCAAAGAATTGAGCGAAAAATCGATAAAGTTCAGTTATTAAAGATAAAATCTGGAGAGTATGCATATAAATTAATACTCGGCGGTGATGGAGGTGTAGGAAAAACAAGTATGGTTCATAGGTTTGTAGAAGATTCTTTTCAAACGGATTATAAGAGTACCATCGGAACATCCATTATGAAAAAAGAATGTCAATTTGAAGGTTTACAGTCAAAAGTGAGATTTGTAATATGGGATTTAGCAGGACAGGCACAATTCAAAAGGGTTAGACAAAATTATTTAACAAAAGCCGAAGCGGGAATTCTTGTTTTTGATGTAACAAGAAAAGAAACATATGAAAATATAGAAAATTGGTATAATGAAATTAAAGAAATTACTCCATCAATATCATTAATTTTAGTAGGAAATAAAATTGATTTAGAAGATCAAAGACAGGTATCTCATG
Source organism: uncultured archaeon (assembly GCA_964629395.1). Lineage (GTDB taxonomy): Archaea > Asgardarchaeota > Lokiarchaeia > Sigyniarchaeales > SOKP01 > CAZVTX01. Next base: position 6,539 of record CAZVTX010000149.1, on the reverse strand, counting down.
AAGAAGGAGAAGAATTAGCCAAAAAACTAAGTTTACCTTATATTGAAACCTCTGCTAAAACCGGGGAAAATATTAATGATGCTTTTAGAATGCTTGCATTACAATTAATAAAAAAATATCTTGTTGCAGAAGAAGTTTAGATAGAGCCCCTGGTGGGGATTGAACCCACGGCCGCCGGATTACGAATCCGGCGCTCTACCACTAAGCTACAGAGGCATACTATAATAGAAAAACAGAATTTTTATTGTTATAATTAAATGAAAGATAATTTTTTAATTTTTATGATTAAATTAGAGTTGATAAAAAATTAAAGTAGGCGATTTTCGAGAATCAGAATTGATTAGTATCATTGAAAAAATAATTATCGAGAAAAAAGTTAAAAAAATTACAAGAGATGATTGTTTTTATTTTAATTTAAAGGATTATATAAGAATGAGTGATTTATCTCGAATGCTCCTAGTTATGAACTCGGATATGTTAGTTTCTACAACAGACTTTCCCCCTTATATGAATTATTTTCAATTTGGATTGAGAGCGGTAATTTCTAATATTAGTGATTTAATTGTAAAGGGTGTTAAACCAAAAGGAATTATTCTTTCTTTAGGAATTCCAAATTACTTAAACTTGGATGATTTTAAAAATATTATTAAAGGAATTGTTAATTCTTGTAATAAATATGATTTAGATTATATAGGCGGAGATTTAAATGAAACAAAAGAAATTATTATCAGTCCAACCGTTTTTGGATTTCAAGAAAATAATAAAATAATTCCAAGAGAAGGAATTGAAGTAGGAGACATTTTAGTAGCGAACGGGAAATTCGGCCTTACAGGTGTTGGATTTGATATATTATTAAATCAAAATAATTATGAATCGTTAAAGAAAAGATATAAACAATCAATACAAAGCGTTTTAGAACCTGATATTCTCGGTTTTGAGGGGTTGTTAATTGCCGAAAAGAAATTAGCATCGGGGAGCATAGATTCATCGGATGGTCTGGCAAAATCGCTTTTAGACCTTATGCAGGTAAATAAAAATATCGGTTTTGAGATAAATTTTGATAAAAATCTCGTTTCCGAAGAAGCTATAAGGTATGCACAGGAATTCGGGAAAAATATTAATGAATTAGTTTTTAACGGGGGCGAAGAATTTATTCATTTATTTACCATCCATAAAGATAAATTTGATGATTTTAAGAATTACATGAAAAAAACTAACGGAAAAATAAATGAAATAGGAAGAGTTATTTCCGAACCGAAAATTTATGTCAATAAAGATAATAAAAAGGAAGAAATAAATCTCAAAGGGTATGAACATTTTGGTTAGCTTTTTAGTTTTAAGGAAATTAAGGAAATTATAAGGAAATGAATTAAGAAAAATATAAATTTTTTCCTTCATTTTAATATCCAGCGACTTCTTAATTTTTGAGAGGTAATATAGAATATGTCAAATAGTGCAAAAGATTTTAGGTATCTAATCCCGGAAAAACTATTTCACGAGATTACACAGAAAGCGGCTGAAGAATATCCTTATATAATCCACGGCTGGTTATTTGCCGACAGAAAAGAGAATTTCGGCATCTGTAAAAGCTTTATCCTCAATCCAGATCTAAAAAAGACGAAAGTTCACGTTAAACCGAGGAGCTGGATGAGATATAAGAAATCGAAAATTTACAATATGAGAAAGTTTAAAGAAGAGTTAGGAGTTGATATTGTATGGCAGTGGCACTCTCATCCGAGCGGTAATGAGAAATTACACGCAATTGACAAGCGAATCCTTAAATATTTGAGCAATGGAGTTATGATAATCGTAGTTCCGCCCGTGCCTGAGAAGAACCAGAAAGCCCATTTAGTTGGCTGGTATTATGATAAGCGGTATACAAAGAAGCCGATTATCGAAAAAATGGTATTCGAGATAATCTCTGAATAAATTTCCAAAATTATTCTTTTCTTTTTTAACGATAATTGCTACTATTTTAACGTTAAAAGAAAATGAAATTTTTTTAGGAAAGAAAGGGAATCAGATTTTATAAATGAATAATGAATGAGATTTGTATCCTTATTATCAAAAAATATTAAAGTTTTGAAATTTTATTTTAAAAATAAAGTTGTAATAAAAACTATTGCAGTCGTCGCTTAGCCTGGTAGAGCGCCGGATTGCTAATCCGGTGTCGGAAACGACCCGTGGGTTCAAATCCCACCGACTGCGTCCATCTATCGAGCCCGTGGTCTAGCGGTTATGACGCTGCGCTTACACCGCAGAGGTCGTGGGTTCAAACCCCACCGGGCTCATTATTTTTATTTTTTTGATTTTAATTAAAAATATATTTGGTTATAAATGTATTTTCCCTTAGATCTTGGAATTTATTCTAAAAATGTTAAAAAGAAATAATTTATAAATATAATTACAAAAAAATAAGTAATTGATTTAATAATAAATAATTGAATTAACTTAAAATTTGATTATATGTCTCAAAACCCTTTATTATCATTTGAAAACATAAAGTCTTTAATGATTTCATTAAATATAAAAACACCCGTAATTAAAATTAAAGATTTTTTTCAAAATGTCAATTTAGATGGCTTTAAATATGTTAACGAAATTAATCTAAAAAATATTAATAAAGATAATTGTAAAATTACCTTATTTGGAGAAGATTTGAATAATAATTATGAAGAGAATATATCTGGTCCAACTTTTATAATAAATTTAAGAAATAATATTTTTGAATTTATTGGTCCTCCACCTTATATAGAAACTTCTTATGACAATATTATTGAAAAAATTAATACAGAAAGTAACTTTATTTTTATGAATTTTTACAAAATATATAGTGAATTTTTAAATTTTGATATAGATATTAGGATCTTATTTGAAATAAACGAAAAAGAAATATGTGAAAAAATTAATCTATTTTATGAGGATTTAAATTCAAAATATAAACGTTTTGACACTATTAATGGAAAATTAGAAGGGATTACAATAAATCTAAGTAAAGATAATTGTTATTGTAATGCTGAAATTACTAAAAAAATAAAGGATTTTGAAGAACTTAAATTTGTATATGTTATTATACTTGATATTATTGATGGAGATAAAAAAATCAAATTATGTGATTTCGAAATAAAAAAGTATCTTATAGATCTTATAACAGGATTCAATAATAAGTTAAATAAATTAATTGGATAACCATAGGTGATAAAAATGACTTGGCCCTCATATTTTAGAGAAGAATATTATTTTAGATACAAAGAAAATGATTTCTTAAAATGGAAGGAAAGATACAAATCACATAAAAGATTATCTAATTGGTATCCTGATTACAATATTGAGGGAAATATGACTCCAATTACCTTGGAGATATTTTATGAGAGATATCTTCAAAATATAATTAGATCTCCTTTTAAAAAAAGAGAAAGTTCAGTTATTGAATTTCAAAAAATAATGTTTGAGAAATTGTATGAAAAGTTAGAAAATACAATTAAACAATACATTAAAGAAGAAATAAAAAATTATTTGGAAAATCATTATAAAAAAATTGAAAATTTAATTGTTATAAAGCCTCTTATAGGGGATGTTGAAGAAAATAAACAATTTTTAAAGGAAGAACAAATTATTGAAAAATATAAGAAAGATTTCCCGGATGAAATTCTTGCCTTTACACGTAGAGATGGAGGTTTAATTTTAGTTGCTCACGCCAAAAATGATGATAATTTAAATAGCTTACTTTCTGAAGCAAAGAAAAAAGGTATAATTACAGATAAGGATAAAATCTTTTATAGATAAAATGTTTGAGAATTTAATTAACTTAAGAAAAATCAAAAATTATTCTATTGAATTTATAAAAGAGCTTCGTTTTAAAAGTAAATATTTATATATTTACACGAAATCGGGATATTGTAGTTTTTCCAAAATAGAATCATTTGAATCTTTAGGAAATGATGAGATAATTCCAATTACATTAGAAGATATTTTATTAGATACGGGAAATTCAACGGGTTATTGTTTAATTGCTAAAGAATTTGAAGAACCTATTAATAGAATTTTTTTTAATAATGAACTTGAATTTGAAGAAAAACTAATAAGCAGCGTATCTGATAAATATGTTTCAATAAATATTACAAAAAAAGCATTAAAATTCAGATTATTTAATAATACCTATTTCCTATCACGTATAGGATTTTTAAGTTATATGAAAAAAAGAATGAAAACAACAATAAATATTGGAATTTATAGTATTAATCAATTTTTAAATTTACTTTTTTTTATTGGAAGTCGATACTATTATTTTTGTTCTAATATAAAGATATAAATAACGATTATAGACAACATTGAAAAAATCCTCTAAATATTTTTTATTTTTATAATTCAATTATTTCTTTAATTCTGTTAGGCTTCAACAAGCACATTTTCGTTTTCGGTAAAAGTTTTCCAATGCTAGCAATAATACCTGCCCCATTAGTTCCTTCTTTTAATAATGCGATATGTTCTAAAAAACCGATTCTTTTTACGGATATGACATCTTTAAAATGTCCTTTTCGTTCTATCGCCTTTTTAAACTGATTTTTAGTGGTTCCAATAATTAATAGTGCATCAATATTCTCATCTAATATTCTATTAATTAAATTAAGCGTTTTATCAGCAATTTTTCCGTATAATTGTTTTTTCTCCTCATCTTTATCGGTAATTTCGACATAAAGGGGAAAGTTGTCGATAAAGTCATATGCCTTTATAATTTTTTTTACCGAGAATTTTTTACCATCACAGAGTTGTTTTCGGAGCGTTCTCAGTTCCAAAAGAACATCGGTCGGAGGATTCATAACTCCGCAATCGACAAAAATCCCAAAGCCAACCTTCCCAACATTGACCATATTTCCTTTATAAATATCTCCAACTTTTACATCATCAAAATTATGAATAGACCCTATTTCTTTTTTTAAAAGATTATATATGAAAATCTCTTCAGGTCCTTTTATTCGTACTTCCATTCTTTTATCAAAATTCCTGATTTTTTTTATAAATATTTTGGTCGCTGGGAATCCTTCTGTAAATTCGCTTAAATATCTGTAATATTTAAAAGAATATTGTTTTTTATCCCGTGGGCTTTTAAAATCAAGTTTATCCAGAAGCACTAAATTTTTCGTCATGAAATTATCATTTTTTTCTTTTCACTTAAATAAGAAAATTAAGGATCGAAAAAATTCTTTGTGATAAATCATAAAAAAATAGCAATTTCAATGAAGATTTAAATATTAAAAGTGCTAAATTTAATTATTTAGAAAGTTATTGAAAAAGGATATATGATGGAAGAATCAAGATTTCAAAATATCTGTAAGGAATTAAAAGAATATGAGGGTATAGAAGAAATTTTTCTATTAGATAATGATGGGAATATACTATATAAAAGTGAAAATTTTGAATTATCAGATGACGAGGCTAAAAAATTATTAACTGCATGGAAAGAAAAAGAACCCGCCTTGACCTTCCAAAATTATCGTTTTGCGATATTAAAAAATGATCAGATTCAATTAGCCGCAAAAAATATTGCTAATGGAAGGGGAAATATAGTAGGCTCGATAACTAAAGAAGGAGATTATTTAGTTGCCCATACAAGAGAAGAAGGTATGATTTTGTTAGAATGGTCAATATTAATAAACAAGGTTGCGTGGAAGTAATAATTTAAAAGCGAAATATGTAAAAACGATCTTCTTTTTAATTAATTTATGGCTTTAAACCGATTTAATACATTTTATATTGTAGGATTAGTTATAACTTCTTTACTAATGCTATGGATTTTATTATTTAGCGTTACCTCTTTATATGCGTCATTTCTTATTTTCTTTTACACTTTAAAATTTCTCTCGGGATTTGGCTTAATTCTTGCGATTAGTAACGGTTTTCTTATTCTTTTTGATAAAACTAAAGATAAACTGGGTGAATCCAGCGTTAAATTTTTAATTATAATTGAAATAATAATTCCTATTTTATTGATAATTTATGCGGTATATAAGGTGATATCCAGCTATTATGGAAGCGGAGGCCTTACGATGCAAGGCATCTGGGCAGAAATTTATGTTTGGATTGATTTATTAATTTATATTTACGGGATTTTATCGCTTTTAATCCAACTATATTTAATTCCGCTGGCGAAAGGAACCTTTGACGAAGCGATAAATCAGGAGAGGGTATCCAAATGGGGCTCAAATTTAAAAAATTTTGGGAGGAATATTAAAAAAAAATGGTTTAAAATGAGAGGTAGTATTGCAAAAGCCCAGCTTCAAGATCAGAAAACTATAAAGGAGCATTTGGCGATATGGAGGAATAGATTTGCCGTTATATTATTAGTTCCCTTAGCCATTGGGGCCTTCATTTTCACTCCGATTTTATTTATTTTTATCGTTTTTTGGTTCAAGATAATTGTGTTTAATCGGAGCCAGATTTATAATTTTGAAAAAATTGCTTTATTTATTTCAATTATTATTATTGGAGCAATAGCGGTTATAACGCCATTTATAGAATTAGGGATATATTCATCTATT
>CAZVTX010000148.1:0-8567 GCA_964629395.1 uncultured archaeon | reverse complement strand
AATGATAAAATTAGCCAAGGATTTCAATGCTGATTGTTTTATATATACAAGTTCTATAGCTTGTAAACAATTTGGAAGTGTAGTAGGGATATTAAAAGAAGCTTTAAACGAATATGTTGGAATTCCAATGCTTCTAATAGAATTGGATGTGGCTGATCCACGAATTACCAGCCTGGAAAAAATAAAAGAAAAAATTTCTATGTTTGTTCAAACTTTATTTTAATTACTTAATTTTTTTTATTATCGTTTTTAAAATTTTAAGTGGGAAAAATGAGAGAAGATCTTGAAAAGCTCTCTAAAGAAGAATTAATTAATTATATCGAAGATATTTCTAAAAATTGGCTCGCAATAGACGGAACCTGGTTTCAAGCCGTTGAAAAACATTTCGGGCTCGAAAAAGCAATAGAATTAGATATCGAACAATGGAAAAGATTTACCGTGATTGAGGCAAGGCGGATTATGAAACGTTTTAATATCTCCGAAAATGGAGGCATTCCTGCTTTAATAAAAGCACTAAAATTTAGAACTTATGCAAATATTAATAAACAAGAAATTACGGAAATTTCCGAAAATAAATGCATTTTCAAAATGCTTGAATGCAGAGTTCAGTTTGCAAGAAAAGCGAAAGGTTTGCCTGATTTTCCATGCAAACCCGTTGGATTGGTAGAATACGAATTATTTGCGAAAACTATTGATCCGAGAATAAAAACAAGATGTATTGCATGTCCTCCGGATGAGCATCCTAAAGAATTCTATTGTGCCTGGGAATTTTATATTTAAATAAAAAAAAGAGAATTTTAGAATTTAATAATATGTTGAAGTTGAATAAGAATTAAAAGAATAATAAGTATAAGACATCATAAAAAAGCCCACCATTATACCTATTATTATTAAAAATACAACGACAATTAAAATTGCTCTACGTCTTTTAGGGTTTATATTAAACATTGAGTCTGATGGAGTAAATCCAGACTTAGCCATGTCTAAATGTTGATGGATTTCCTTAATAAAGGCAGGCAAGCCATGAAATTTTCCCCTTTCTGTTAGGTATACCATTGTTCCGCCAATATAAGTAGTAATTTGTGCTCTTCCTCCAAATATAGAAGCAATTATTATTATAAAGATTGCCAGCAATATTAATGGAGCTGCCATATAAATACTAAATATTGAAAAAGAGATTCCCATTATTAAAAAAAGACCCGCAATGACCCAAACGATGGGAGAAATTGCCTTTTGTTCAAAATTTATCGTTGTAATTGGAAGTTTTGAAGATACAAATTTCTCATATCTTTTATAGCTCTGCCACATAAATGAACGTTTATTAGTCATACCAATTACAGTTTTAAGCCTTTTTTTTGAGTGTTCAAAAACGGTAATAACATGTTCTTTTGAGAAATCTATATAATCTTCTATTCCCATATAATTTCGCCTTTTATATTCTTTTTAAATTATTGTTAGAATGATTATTGATTAAATGAATATTTATTTAAGAGTTAATTTATGAATTATTAATGCATTAATATCTTTTTCAAAATTCTTTTGATAAATCTAAAGATTTTTAATGATTAATTATATTTAATAGAAAATTAGGATTTTATACCTTATATGTTTAAAAAAATTAATTCTAATTCTTTTATTAAAGAAGATGATGAAAATTATGCCGTTTTGCGCGGAATAAATAACCAAGAATTCTTAGAAGTCTCGGCATCTGATAATTATAGATTGGGAAGGCTTCAAGGAAAATTTGTAGAACGGAAAGTTAGAGAATTTAAAGATATCTTAAAACTCTTTTCCTTAAGATATCCAAAATTTCCTTATGAACTTCTCATAGAAGTTGCTCAAACTTATCAGAAATTTATTCCTAGACATCTGATTTCCGAGATGGAAGGAATGGCAGATTCTATTAAACGAATCTCTTTTGAAGATATCCTATTACAGAATTGTTTTTTTGATATATTATACGGAAAATTAATCCCGATGGATACAGAACATCCAATTTTACATTCTTATCATTTAGGATGCACTTCTTTTGGTATAATTGGAAATAATACAATCGTTAGTGGACAAAATTTCGATTTTTCTGTCATTTTTAAGCCGACGTTATATTTTTCGCTTCTTAAAATGCCAGGTAAACCTAATATCTTTTCATTGAGAATGGGCTCAGTTTTTAGCGTGCCATCCGGCATTAATAGTTTCGGTCTTTCTATATTCATTAATGTCGTTAAAAGCTATGCCAAAGGAAAGATTTCTATTCCGATTACAGCAAGAACGAGATTAATTATGGAATCATCTAAAGATGTAGATTCCTTTTATCAATATCATAAAAGCGTAAAAAATACTGCAAGTTATAATCTTATCGTGTCTGATGGAAAAAAATTAATTGCTTTAGAGAATTTACCTGAAGAACATACAAAAGTTGATGTAAGAGATTATGTTGTGCGCTCGAATACATTCATTTCAGAGAAATATCAAAAATATCTGATTAATAAGGAATATTCAAAAAATAGGCAAATATATGCTGAGAAAAAACTTCGGGAACTATATAATTCAAAAAATATTTCTGATGAAGCCTTATTATCTATTCTTGCAGATTATCCTATTATATGCCGCATTAATCATCTCAAGCCCATGACGCTTGCATTTCTTACAAGAAAATATTTCGGTTTAGGAAATGCAAAAAATAACCCGATTGGAACTATTATCATTTAGAAATAAAATATTAATAAAAAGTTATTTTAGATATTTAATTCAATTAGCAACTTGAGAAGGTCCAACGCTGAAATTAATTGGCGCTAATTTATTAAGTAGTGAACCGCCAAAACCGTGAACAAAGCTCATAGCAAATAAATTCCGTGCTTGAACAAAATATAGACTCCAAAAGAATCCCGAAATAAAAGTGAATAAACTTAACCAAAAATTTGGGATATGTATTAATGCAAAAAATAGTGCAGTGAACAAACAACATGCCATCAATCCGCTTTTTTTGCGAATATCAAAGCCACGGGCAAAATATGTATTAAATACAGAGAGAAAAAGAAGTTGTTGAAGCCAGCCCCAGAAAATATAACCGCTCCACTGACCTAAAAATGCAAATATATTAAAATTTGCCCATCTCTCAGCTGCAGAAGGTTCTCTGAAACGCATATAGGGATTAGGCTCAAAAAAAGCTGCAACAGTTTGCTCTAATATCTGAAACATGAAATTAAAAGCAATAATAAGAGGAATTGACAGAATTATAAAAGCAATAATAAATTTAAAGCTGGCACCGAAATTGTCGAGTCGTAACATAAGCGGAAACATTATAAAAATCATTAGTATATCGATTAGCATAAAGAATATTATATATAAAATAACAATTGGGATTTGAGCATTAATCATTCCGCTTAAAATGGATTGAGCCTCTGAAGGATATGTATATAATAGTGATGCAAACAATAAATCAATGAAGATTACAAGTATTATTATTTTTCTGAAATGTTCTTTAATTTGAGGTTTTTCACCATTAACAGAGAAATAATAGCGTTTTGGAGAGCCTAAACCTCTACACTCGCACCAATAAAACCAAATCCCCCTTTTTTTCTGTTCTTCAGTAAGGAAAATATCTTTTTCAAATTTATAATGAATTAATGGAGTTATAAATAAAATCCAAATAAGAATACCTCCTAAGCTCGCCCACATCCACCATAGACTTGTGTCCAGCATGCTTGTCCAAACAATCAATAATATTAACCCATAAATAGAAAAGCCTTCTGCTAAATTCCATATACGAATCTTTTTCAAATAAGAAGGATCAATAGAATCATTTACCACAACGATTCCTGAATTATAATCAAGATTAATCTCAGTAAAGACGCTCTTTATATCTTGTAAAAAACGATTCATAATATGGATAATTTTTAATCAATAAAAAACCATCTAATTTGATATTAAAAAGCCTTAAATTGACTTAATTATTAATTGAATTAATATTCAAATTCAAAATTTTTTTATGTTTGAGGTGATAAATATAGAATTTAATTCCTCTTATTGTTCAGATTGTGAGGGAGTAGATTGCTTAATGCGCTGCATGTGGATTAATTTCGACAGCATAGAGGAAGCAAGGGCGGAGCAGATGAAGATGATAAATGGAGAGAATTCCAGAGTTTTAAGTGAGTGCGTTACATGTTTTGCGTGTAATGAATATTGTCCCCATGATGTTAAGCCGTATTATATGAGAGTAAAACTAATGGAAAAATATAATTCTCATAACATTAATGAAGCAATTAAACAGTCAAGTATAAAAAGATACCAACCGCATGATGAGGTAAGATTAAAAGAGATTGATCCCGAAAAACCTGTGTTAAACAAATGCGCATTTGTTAAGACTAATGCAAAGAATATGGAAGGAAAATTATTTGAAAACCTTCAATATGTTGCAGGCTTAGATTATTTCTGTAATTTATTGTATCATCATCTTGATTTAGATACAATAGTTTTAGAACGTGCCCAAATTATTTTAGATAATATTAAAAAGCAGGGAATAAGAGAGATGATTTGTTTTCACGATGAATGCTATGCATTATATAAAGCTTATTTACCTGCACACGGAGTCGAAGTCCCATTTAAGCCAGTTCATCTATTTGAATACATTTATAATTATCTCAAGGAGCATGAATCGGAGATTACCAAATTAAATTTGAAAATGGCATATCAGAGAAATTGTTCTAACAGAAGTATTCCCGAAACGGATAAATGGGTCGATAAAATTTGTGATTTAATAGGTGTTGAGAGAGTCGCCAGGCAATATGACAGGGAAAATGCGTTGTGCTGCGCTGCGCCGTTTAATATTTTAGGAAAAAGAAAATTAGTTCGGGAAACTCAGAATAAAAATGTAGAGGATATGATAGCGCATGGTGCAGAAGTGTGCGCCTTTAATTGTCCAATGTGTATGGAAACTATGGGCGCAAAAGTAGAGAGAAAAGGGATTAAACCATATTTATTAAGTGATCTCTGCCGGATGGCACTGGGCGAAAAAATTGAATAATCTAAATTAATTATTTATATATTTTTTATTATCGAAACTTTTTTATTTAAATCGAATTTTATTTAAAATGATTTAAAAAATAATCATCTCAAATTTAAATCCATATTAAAAAAAGTGAATTCTTAAAAAGAATAAAAATAAATAAATTCTTAACAAAAAACAAGTTCGTTATCTATATATTATTATAAATTAATATTTTCCAATTAAATAATAAAATGGAGTTGTTAAAAAAATGAGTAGTGAAGAACAAATTCAATCTGAAATTAGTGCAAAGGAAGATGAAATTTCAAAAATAGAAGAAGAAGCAACTAAAAAAGAAGCTGAAGCTGAGAAAGAGGTTGAAGCCGAGTATGACCCTCAAATTAGCGAAAAAGAATCAGCTTTAGATGAAAAGCAAAAATTATTAGATGAAGCTACCGAAAAAGCAGCCGAGTGGACTCAAAAGAAGAAGGAATTAACCGTTGAAGTAAAGACCTTAAATAAAGAACTAAATGCACTGAAAAAACAAAAAGCAAGTGCTTTAAAGACAAAATTAGGAGAAATTGCAAAAGAAAAGAAAGCAAAAATCTCTGCAATTAAAAAAGAGATTTCACAATTACAAAAAGAATTAAAAAACCTTCAGAAATTACAAGGAGCATAAAGCATTTTAGTCGCCTTCAAACTTTTTTTTTTATTATTATTTATTTAGCAATTATTTATTAGTATAGATATCTAATTTTTTTATAATATGAGAGCATTAAAAATTGAACTAGAAAAATATCTTAATTTTAGACAAAAATTAAATAGCAATTCAGAATCAAGTTCTAATCCTTTGGATGTAATTGAACTTGATAAGGATTTTCATGAACCAAACTTAATTAATGATGATTGGATTAAGATTAGAGTAAGATTAGGTGGTATTTGCGGGACAGATTTAAGTTTTATAGGTTTTAAAAGTTCTTTTGTATTATCAAATTTTTGTTCATTTCCGCTTGTTCCCGGACATGAAGTTGTGGGAGTTGTAGAGGAGATTGGAGGAAATGTGGATAATTTTTCGATCGGGGATCGTGTTATTCTGGATGAAAATCTCGGTTGTAAGGTAAGGGATTTAGAACTTTGCCCCTCATGTAAAAAAGGGAATTATAACCTGTGTGAGAATTATGATAAAGGAATAATTGCACCAGGGGCAATAACAGGATTTTGCAGGGATACTGGAGGTGGCTGGGGCGAAAGTGTGATTGCACATAAATTTCAGGTTTTTAAAATCCCAGATAATTTATCATATGAAGAAGCTCTTATTGCTGAACCATTAGCATGTGCAATACATGCAGTATCAAAAGAATTACCCCTAAATGACGAAAATTGCGTAGTCGTAGGATGCGGAACAATAGGACTCTGTGCAATTGCTGCGTTAAAAGCCTTAGGGAGGTGCAATTTAATTGCATTAGCAAAATATCCTTTTCAGCAAGAACTCGCAGAAAAATTAGGAGCAGATGAGGTATTTCTTATAAAAAAGAATCATCATCTTAAAAAAATTGGCAAAGAATTAGGAAGCCGAATCGTTAATCCTCCAATGGAATTACCTTATTTGGTTGGCGGTGGCGCCGACATTGTTATAGATTCGGTAGGAAATGAATCTTCTCTGACGAATTCATTTAGATTTGTGAAAAGCTCAGGGACGGTAATTCTACTTGGATATCCCAGTTATATTAATATAGATTGGACACCATTAATGGCTAAAGAAGTTAATGTGAAAACATCTAATATTTTTAGTTATACTCATATTAAGGGCAAAAAGAGAAGAACACTTGAAATCGCATTAGAATTACTTGCTTCACGTGCAATAGATGCTAGAGATTTTATTACGCATAAATTTTCAATTGAGAATTATAAAGAAGCTTTAGTTACGGCATTCAATAAATCTAAAAATAATGCAATAAAAGTAGCATTTAAATTTCCATAATTTATTTGATAAAATTTAAAAATTGATAAAAATAAAAGAAAAAATCACATATTTATTGGAAGTTTTTGTCCCTTTTCATTTAAAATATCTCTCATATATTCCGGTTGCAATTTTATCTCTTCATAGAGCCAATTGAGAAGTCTCATTTTTGAATTATAAATCTCAATTTCTTCTTCAAATAATTCCATACATTTTGATGCATAATACACCAATATTAAAATAAATAATATCTATATGATATTATTTTATTATAAAATAGAAAATAAAGAGCAATTAATAACAATGGGATACACTGTGCGAGATATGGACGATTTAAAGATTTCTAATTGGGAGATATTTAATTTCTTCAATATTTTAAGAAAATGGATAACAAATAAAATATAGAATCCTTTTAAACAACATCTTGTTGGAGAAATTTAAATTTTGATTAATTTTTTTAGAAATTTTTTTAATCCTATTATCTTTATAAAATTTTTATAATTTCCTTAAGGATTTCATTTATAATATTCTGGTTTAAAGTTAAACTTATATTATTTTAAAAGATAATTCTTGACCTCTTTCATCAAAACACTTCATACGATGTGTATCATAGGGATAGGCTACAATTATATGGACTCCTCTATTTTTAAACATTTGATCCAAATCTCCTTTAGAAGGATTTGGATTTCCTGAAGGATGAGAATGAATTGTTCCTATGATTGAAGTATCTAAAGGTAGCCTTCTGGGAAAAAACACGGCATTAAATTCATTTGAAAGTGCTCCTGGAGGTAGGATAAATTCGGAAATAATGCCATCTTTTATTCTGAGAAGTCCTATGATTTCATGAGGGTGTTTTTGCTTACAAAGCTCAAACACGCCAAAAATAAACTCTTTATCAATTAAAACCTCTCTACTGCTCATTGATTTGATAAAATTTTCAATATCTTTAATAAGCTCAGCTATTCTTGGAGGATTTGATTTTTTCCATTTTTTCAATTTTAAAATCATTGTATCTAAATTTTTGAAAATTTCACCTTTATTATTAATCAATAATATTTTCGGCTTTTTCGGATAATTTTTATAATTAATATCTAAAATTATACCACCTTCAAGCTCAAGTCTTAAATGATCTATTTGATTATTGACCGAAATAATATTCGGAAAAAATTCGGCTATTAATTCAAATTCTTTATCGATAATTCCCATTTAATATTCGCTAAAAAAAGATTTATCTTAAGTTTTATTTATGTAATTAAATTAATAAATCAATTCTTTAAATTAAGGAATTTTTTATTTTAATATTATGCCTAAGAAAATTATAGTTCCGGAGCCTGAAATGGGTCTTAAATTCATCGATGCTCACTGTCATCTTCCTTTTCCACGACCTAAAAAAAATGATATTTTATCTAGTGATGATGAACAATATAGAGATTTCTTTGAAAAAGGCGGGATATATATGATAACCAGCACGATTGATATGGAGACTTTAAAGCTTACTTTGAAATTTAAAGAAACACATCAGAAAAATTACGGTTATACTTGCGGTTGGGCACCTCAAACTGTTACATATACGCCTTCTAAAAGATATGAAAAAGAATTCCAAGAATGGACTAAATTTATTAA
>CAZVTX010000147.1:0-8604 GCA_964629395.1 uncultured archaeon | reverse complement strand
TTGTAAAACCCGAAGTTTATGATGCTAATCGATGCATCGGCTCTCATGTATATTACTTGCCATCCGAAAAATTTGGGCATTATTCAAACAGTATCCCCATCATCTTAAATGGACCAGGTATTAAAAAAGGAATCGAAATTCAAAAGAAAATTAATTTAACAGATTTGGCACCTACTTTCGCACAATTACTAAATATAAGTCGTCCAAGAAATGCGACAGGAAGAGTTTTATATGAAATTTTAAATTAAATTATTCATCTTTTAATTCTTCATGGATTTTTTTCAATGCTTTATCAATTGTAAGATATTGATATTTTACCGCAATCGGATAATGTTCTTTACAAAACCATTCCACATTAGGAGGATGTCCTACACCTCCGATTTCTTTCATATGCTTACGCCATTCAATATCTGATTCTCTCTTTTTAAAAGATACTCTCCCTCCATATTTATATTTATCCCCATGGGGATAAAAATCTTTACCGCAAATGGAACATATTGGTTCACGCATAATATCATTAATTCAATTCTATTAGAATTATTACTTTTCCTCTAAATCTTCATTAATTTTTTTCCATGCTTTATCAATTGTTAAATTCTGATATTTAACGGCAATCGGATAATGGTCAGCACAAAACCATTCTGCATTAGGGGGATGCCCTACGCCTCCGATTTCGTTCATATGCTTACGCCATTCAATATCTGATTCTCTTTCGACAAAATAAATTAAGCCCCCTCCTTTCGAATCTTCGCGGGTAGGAAAAAATCTTTTGCCGCATATCGCACATATAGGTGGACGCATTAATTTTAGTATAAAAATTTCAAAATATAAATTTATGCCTAATAAAGTGAAAAAATAATCCGAATATTAAAAAATAAATAGAGAAATAAAAAATTCAAAAAATAAAAGAAGAAAATTAACTTATATATTCAAATTCTCCTTCCAATCGAATATCTCGAGATGAGCTTCCGATTAAAACCTTAAATTTTCCGGGTTCTACTTTCCAAGACTCAGTATCTTCATCAAAAAATGATAATTCATCTGTTCCAACTTCAAATTCAACTTTTTGCGTTTGCCCTGGTTCTAAAAATATTTTTTCAAAGCCCTTTAACTCTTTAACGGGTCTATCAATGCTACACTCAACATCTTGAATGTATAATTGAACAACTTCAGCGCCAGCTCTATTTCCGGAATTTGTAATATCTAAGGAAATCGTCAATTTTTCGTCTTGCTTAATGGAATTACTGCTTAATTTAAGATTTTTATAATCGAAAGTAGTATAAGAAAGTCCATGTCCGAAAGGAAATAGAGGTTCTATATTATTCTTATCAAAATGCCGATATCCGACATAGATACCTTCATCATAATATACCTTATCATCATCATCGGTAAAAATTACCATTCCTTTATTTTTACGGAGAGCGATAATATCTCCTTCTTTTGCAGATGACCAATCTTTTAAACCGGGATAAGTCCTGAAATCTTTATGTGCGGGTGAATCTGATAATTTTTTAGGGAATGTTATCGGTAATTTTCCCGAAGGATTTACATCTCCAAATAAAATTGAAGCGATTGCATTTCCGGACTCCGCACCTGCATACCAAGCTTCTATAATTGCAGGGACTTCATTAATCCAATCATCCATGGCTACGGGACTACCGTTTATTAAAACAACAATTATATTAGGATTAATCTTGGCCGTCTCTTTAATTAACTTTATTTGTTTTTTAGGTAATTCTAAATATAAACGGTCTTTATTTTCCCTATCCATAAATTTTCCGTGATTTAAACCCGCAAAAATTATAACCACATCTGCTTTAGCGGGAGATTTTGTTAATTTTATTTTCAATTCTTTGCACTTTGCTTTTAACCCTTTATACGGTGTTATTTCATATTTTGCGCGAACCATCGAGCTTCCGCCGCCAAAAGCCATTTTCTTATTTGCATTTGGCCCTAAAACGGCAATTTTCTTAACAGAACTCGGATCTAAAGGTAAAATATTATCATCATTTTTAAGTAAAACAATTCCTTCTTCGGCAATTTTTCTCGCAATCTCCTTATGCTCGGGAGTATTTCTGCAACCTATTGGTAGTGATTCGGGGTCATCGAAAAGTCCTGCTAAGAACATTACCCGTAAAAGCCTTCTTAAATTATCATCTAATTCTTTTTCGGTAAAATCACCATTTTGAAGCCCTTCTTTAATTTTTTTATCTTTATATACTTTTGCTACAGGCATTTCCAAGGTTAATCCCGCTTTAATACATTCCGTTGTTCTTGTAAATCTGGTGGCAAACCAATCAGATACAACAAAACCTCTAAAACCCCATTTATTTATTAATGTCTCTCTAATAAGTTCGTAATGCTCGCAACCAAAAGTGCCGTTTAATCTATTATAACATGCCATTACGGACCATGCATCACCCTCCTCAACTGCAGCCTTAAAAGCAGGATAATAGATCTCTTCAAGCGCCCGTCGGCTTACTTCGGTGCTTACTTTAAACCTATTATATTCTTGATTATTTGCTGCAAAATGCTTAATGCAGGTACCGACTCTCTTGCTTTGGACACCTTTAACAACAGCAACGGCAGTTTTAGCGTTTAAATACGGATCCTCCGTCTGATATTCAAATGTCCGACCGCATAAAGGAGTCCGTTGAATATTAATACCCGGCGCTAAAATCATATGATAACCGACCGAGCGAACTTCCTCTCCTAAGGCTTCACCGAACTGTTTTGATAATTCTAAATTCCAAGTAGCAGTCCGACAAATAGCAACGGGAAAATACATCATCTTTTTTAAGAATAATATACCGCTGCCTACACCATGAGGACCATCCGTCATCTTAAATGAAGGAATACCTAATCTTTTAACTGGTTTCGTCCAGAAAAAACGTTTTCCTGAACAAAGAGAAATTTTTTCATCGAGCGTTAATCTACTTAAAAGATTATCTATTCTTTTTTCAATATCAAGATTAGGATCCATAAATGGAAGATCTTTAAGTGATTCTTCGGATTTTTCCATTTTTTATTTTCCCTAACTTCTTTTTTCGATTTTTATTTTAATTGAATTATAATGGTTAAGTATCTTTTTGATAAAAATTTTATAATAATCATTATCTCTCTTAGTAAAAAAAATTAAAAATTAGGAATCAATAATATTTTTTTCAAACATCTCTTTATTAATTTCAACACCTAAACCTGGTTTATCAAGTGCCCTAACAAAACCATTTTCAGCTTTAATAGGTTTTTCTAAAAGTTGATATTCATCCGGAATAAAAGGAAATTCACACCAATCACAGCGAGAAGCCATTATAAAATGAAGATTTGCCGCTAATATATGTCCGAATCCGAAAATATGTGGTATACAACGCACTCCTTTAACCTCCGCCATTGCATCAATTTTCTTAAGTTGAAGAAATCCTCCGCTTCTTGTAACATCCGGTTGAATTACATCAAAGCATCCTTTAGAGAGAATATCCTCGAATCTAAATATTCCCATGTCATTTTCCCCTCCGGCGATTTCAACGGGAGATTTTTCCCGTAATTTGGCAAGTCCATTCAAATTATCAGTAGGTATTGGTTCTTCCAGCCATTCTACATCGTATTTACCGCAAATCTCAGCCACTTTTAATGCATCCTTTACCGATTGATATGCGGAGTTCGCATCTACCATTATTGTAATATCCGGAAAATGATCTCTTATTTCTTTTAAAAGTTCTTCATCTTTCTTGGGGCCGTTTCCAATTCTTAATTTTACCGCCTTAAATCCCCCTAATTCCGGTTTAAGTGCCGATTCAACGGCTCCAACTGCCGCTTTAGGTTTATAACCTCTCGGCATGGAAGCATAGCATCTGACTTTTTGCTTTCTACCGCCTATTAATTTATAAATTGGTTGCTTAGTAGCTTTTCCGATAATATCCCAACATGCAATCATTATTGCGGAAGTTGATTGAGGGATACCGAACATAATTCGATTACTTGAAGTATAAATTTCATTAAATATTTCTTCTGTCATAAATGGATCTTTTTTCACAACCAACTTTTTCAGAGCTTCGTCAATAAATTTTTTCTGTGCAAGGTTACTTAAATTCCAATGTGCTAAAGCCCAACCATCAATGCCCTCATCCGTAATTAAGTTCACATATAAGCCGGTTGCTTTAAAACGGGGCATAGAACCGATCTTTATCTTAAAATCAAGCTCTAATAGATAAGTTTTAATATCTTTAATAATCATAATTTAAAATATTCAGACTTTTTATAAAAAATTAAACTTTTTAGAAGAGAAATATTTTTTGATTTTGTAGTTAAAATATCTTTTTAAATACAATAGATTTGATTGCAAGTGGCCGAATTATTCGATAGAGAAGAAAAGGAAAGGAATCCCTTTGAAGAGCTTTGCGTAGTATATATCCTATATTTTGATGAGGAAAGAGGCCATGTCCCTCTTTTAATTTATCCCAGTGAAAAATATAAAAATAACAAGAAATTCATGCGTCCTATTAGGTATCATTCTATTTGGTTTCTTCCCGTAGAAGCAGATCTAGACCATATTGATTTAGAATATAAGGGTTATACATTTTTTGGGAAAAAATTTTTAACCAAAAGTAAAAGAAAGAAGAGAAGAGCCGGACTTGTAGAAGAAACTCCGGAAACTATCGTTATAATTGTCTCTTTACCGAATGATTTAAGTATATTTGGGGATGAATTAATACGAATTTTAACTCAAAAGATTAGAGAAGATTTTGAAGATAAATTATTTCAGATTATTGAGTGCGAAGTAGCTAAGGAATCCGTTATTAAAACACCTAAAATAAAAGAATGTATCGAAAAAGGTACCAAAATTAAGGTTTTTCTCAGAGAACTTATCGAAAAAACGACAAAAGAATATTTTAATAAAGTAATTAAAAAGAATGCTGATACCGATTCAATTAAAAAGCAGAAAGCAATTTCCTATCTTATGTTAAAAGGTTTTGATGTGTCATATATTAACGGAGGAAAAGGAAAAGATGATTTTTCTTCAATCAAATTATTTGATCCGAAAGAGGCGCAAAATGAGTTGCTAAAACTTAAAAAGCCTCTATCCATTATAAATGTGAATTTAATTGAAGATAGCCAGGAACTCGAGATCCTTGTAAAAAATAATACAGATAATGAGTTAAAAAATGTAAATGTTAAAATTACTCACGTTAAAGAATTTTTTGAAAAAGAGATAATGAATCAAATAGTAGATATCTGGTATCCGCAAGAAGAGCTTTTATTTATTTCTCCGATAATTCCGGGTATAAATGAATATCTTTTCTTCGTTATCGAAGAGGAAAATAATAAAAAGAAAATTTTATCGAGTAAAATCGATATTAACACCATTAATAAAATAAAAAGTTAAAAAATTTCATTTTAGAAGTGAAAAAAATGTCAGAAGGAAATAATAATGAAATAAAACTAGAGGATATTATTATTAGAAATTACCGAACATCTGATTATGAAGCTACGCTTGAAATATTAAAACAATTAAATGAAAAATATGATATTGGGCTTAATGAAGAAAAATGGAGACAAGAATCGGGATTAAGACAATTTAAACCAAATCTAAAAAGAATTACATTAATCGCAGAGGATAAAAAAACCGGAGAAGTTATGGGAATGGGTATGATTGAAGCGGTAAAAAATAATCTTGGTCGATATATCGGATATTTGGATAATTGGGCAACAAGAGAAAAATATATTGGTAAGAATGTGGGAAAAATTCTTGCAGAAAGAGCCATACAAATTTTACGCTCTTGGGGTTGCGATACAATAAGAATTAATCTCGCCTATGGTGTATCAAAAAAATTATTGGAAGTATTCGAAAAAAATTTTAATTTTAAACCAATTCTTATCGTTCTTGAACAAAAAATTAATAAGAACAATAAAAAAAATTAAAAAATCAATTATTTTTGTTGATTTTTGAAAACCTAATTTAAGAAAATTAAATTATAGCGTATAACTTAGAATAAAAATAGATAAAAATCTCACAAATAATAGCTTTAAAATTTTATAAAATCTATATTATAAATAATACTAATTTAACTAATTTTTAATCCAAAAAGAGTTGATATAAATATATGATTGGAATTAAAGCTTATGGTGCTTATTTGCCAAGATGGTTGCTCCCTCGAAAATTAATTGCAAAAGCATGGGACTTTCCCGAGGTTCCGGGAACGAAAGCTTTCGCAAGTGCAGACGAAGACACTATAACTATGAGTGTTGAGGCAGGACTCGATTGTCTTGTCGACATCGATCCTAAAACCATAGATGGATTATTTTTCGCTTCTACTACACAAGTATACACAGAAAAAGATTCTGCTTCATTAATAGCAACTGTATTAGATATGAGAGATGATATTATCACTGCAGATTTTACGGATTCAACTAAAGCTGCCACTACAGCTTTATGTAGAGCTATTGATACGATTAAAGCTAATCCTGATATAAAGCAAATCCTTATTGTCTCATCCGATATGCGCCCACCAGAACCCTCAACTATGTGGGAATTTGGCTTTGCTGATGGAGCATCTGCTATATTAGTAGCTGAAGGAGATAATTTACCTTTAGAAATTATTGACTACTATTCTATTGCGGCTAACGTAACAGGTCCTTGGAAAAGGGCTCAAAAAGACAAATTTATAAGGACTTTTGAGGTAAAAATGGATGCGAAATTCTATATTAAATCAATAACAACAGTAATGTCAAAGCTAATGGAAAAAAACAATTTAAAATCTGAAGATATTGGAGCCGCAGCTTATTATTATAATAATCCAAGATTACATGCTACCGTTGCCAAAATAATGAAATTTCCGCAAGGTGTTGCCCAAAATGGTATGTTCTTTCAATTGGGTGATTTCGGCACCGCAATGCCTTTCATGTTGTTAATTTCCGCACTTAAAAGACCTAAACCCGATGCTAAAATTATATTAGCCGGATATGGTGATGGCGCAGATGCAATATTAATGCAGGTAAAAGATAAAAAAGCTTTAAGAGATATCGGAAAAAATCGGATGGGAATCGCAGGACATCAGAAATCTATGATCACGGTTGATAATTATAATTTATGGGTTGATTATAAAGAATTGCTTGAAAAAGATAGATACACACGAAAAAGCTCTGCGGTAATACTATGGCGGGAATCCAAATCACTCTTTCCGCTATACGGAAACAAGTGCACTAAATGCGGAACTGTTCAATATCCGCAAATGTTCCCTGCTTGTTATGGATGCAGGAGTGATGGGCCATTTGAACCAGTAAAACTCTCTTTAAAGGGTAAGATTTTCACATTTACCTTAGATCACCTAATTGGAGGCAATTATTATGCAACACCTATACCAAGATGTGTAGTAGATTTGGAAGGCGGCGGCAGAATTCTTGTTGATATGACGGAAATCCAGAAACCCGAAGAAAACGTTAAAATCGGAGACTCTGTCGAATTAGTCTTTAGAAAGATGCATGAAGGTGCTGAATTCAAAAATTATTATTGGAAATGCAGACCACCGAGAGGAAGAAAATAGGAGGTGAAAAAAAAATGGTAACACATGGTATAGCAAATAAAGTTGCAATTATAGGGTGTGAAATGACCAAATATGGTGAAATATGGGATAAATCTCAATATGATTTATTACACGAAGCATGTACCGGAGCATTAAAAGATGCCGGTATCTCAAAAGAAGAGATTGATGCTGCTTGGTTAGGCGTATTTTATTATTTTACCGGCTTATCAGGAAGTACTTTAGAGGATGCTCTAAGACTTGATGGAAAACCAGTTACCCGATGCGAAAATTATTGTGCATCGGGTATGGACGCCTTCAGAAATGCATGTTTTGGTGTAGCTAGTGGTGCTTATGATGTTGTAATGGCTTGCGGAGTAGAAAAGTTAATGGATGAGGGTAGCTCCGGATTACCCGGCTTTAAGATTTTTGGACACCCCGTATTACCCCTACCAAGTGCTCCTGCAATGTTTTCAATGGCCGCAACACGTTCTTTCCACGAATGGGGCTGGACTAAGGAAGACCTAGCTCGCGTTGCCGTAAAAAATCATGATAATGGTGCACATCACCCTAAAGCACATTTTAGGAGGGCGATTACAATTGAAACGGCATTAAAAGCACCGATGATTGCAGATCCACTCGGACGATTCGATTGTTGCGCAATGTCGGATGGAGCCGCTGCTCTTATAATAACCAGACCGGAATTGGCTGAAAGTTATGCACATGGTAGTGATTATGTAATTGTTAAAGCTAACTCTATATCGATTTATACAATGGCTCCGTGGTATTGGCCTAATTTTGAATTCATTTCATTCCCAGCTACTGTGAAAGCGGGAGAAATGGCTTATAAAGAGGCAGGAATTACTGATCCCAGAAAAGAAATTGATTTAGCGGAAGTTCATGATTGCTTTACAATTACGGAACTATTGAACTGCCAAGATTTAAAATTCTGTGAACGAGGAAAGGCAGCGGAGGAATTAAAAAACGGAACCTTTAATTGGGATGGTGAAGTTGCGGTAAATCCCTCAGGAGGATTGAAATCTTTTGGACACCCTATAGGATCTACCGGTTGCAGAATGCTTGTAGA
>CAZVTX010000146.1:0-8638 GCA_964629395.1 uncultured archaeon | reverse complement strand
CAGTACTTGATTAAATAATAATCCACCCCCATTCTATTAATTCTTTTATTCGACAAAAATCTGAGAGGGGCGCACCCTTATTCATATAATAATTCAATGCACTCAGCAAGAGAAGTTTAACTTCTTCTTTAAAATATATTTTAGACTCTTTTACTAACCAATACCTTGTTTTGTGGAAATATAAATTCGCAAGTATCCAAAAGTTATAAAGTAATAGGCTGATGATAAAGTAGAAATTCCTTACGCTCGGGTCGGAACTGGTCGAATATATATAAAAGGGATTACTCTCCCGATAAGCAATTTCTATACGCCAGCGTCCTCTGTATTCATCCCGAATTTTATAAAATTTATACTTTTTTTTACCTTTTGGTGCATTAATGAAGGCATTAGTAGCCAATACAAATATATCCGATAATATATCCTTTAAATCCATGGTTCCGCTGGCAAATGATGACCTTAGCTTTCCAAAATCGGTGCCCTTCTTGCCATAAAAGGCGGTCTTAAAACTAATGACGGAATAACCTTGTCCTTTCACATAATTATCTTTCATTTCGTAGTCCTGCACCCGATTCTTAGGGTCTTGTAAGGCAGCTTTCTTCATCTCCCTTAGCTTCTTGGATTCCATGACGGGAATTATATAAATGATATCCTTCTTTTCTAAATACTTAAAAATCCATTTTTGATAATATTCCTTGTCCATTGCCACCAATTCAATAATGAAGCCTAAAGATTCTAAGAATTCAATCATTTTTTGTACAAATTGACCTGCTTTTATGCCCTTTTTCATCATTTCACATCCCACCTGAAGTTCACGCCCTTTTAGAATAATGCAGCATGTATGATAAACGTGAGCTTTTTTCGTTCCCTTTTCGGCTTTAATACCAATAACGTAAGGATTATCCTTCTTTCCGTAATATAATTTTTTATGGAAATCAAATGCAATCTTTATTTTACGGGGGATCAGTCTTTTCTCCAATAATGCTTGTAATATATCTTTAGATACGTTAAGAAATGATTGATTTACCTCTTCAATTGAAAATTTTCCTGCATATTTTCTCATCTGAGAAGGATGAGGAAGAATGCGTTCTTTAATCAGCGATTTTTGGAAATTAACTTTCAGTAATGTATGAAGCTTACGCTCTAAAATCTGTGTTCCGGTTCTCTGACTATATCCCGTTAATGCGTTAAAGAGTGTAATGATCGGAAATTCCTCGCTTGAATGTCCATCAAAGCGCTTTCTAACCGGTTTTGAGAAATATTTAATAATTGATTCCAAAAAGTTTTTATTAAATTTCGACTCCATATTTAATTGGGAAAAAGAAGAACTTGGATTTTTCCAAGAATAGTTATTTTTACCGGACATAAAAATAACTATCTTCTTTTTCCTATTTTAATTTAGTGCAATAAAAAAAGAAAATAATCAATCAATTTTTGTCGGTTGAATCAAGTACTGATTATCAAAAAGATAAGTTCTCAATTTTTTGAAAAAATTAAATAAAAAAAGATTATAATAATTTTGACAGCTCTACATATTTCTTTTGGATTTTAGATTTAATTGCAGGATCAATTCCCGAAAATGAATTTTGTGTGAATTTAATTTTCTGATCCTCGATTCTAAAAGTACATATTGGCCCGTCCATCATCTCTACCGAATAACTTCCATCCTCTTTCTTACTTACCCATATATCATCATAATTGTCAAGTATTGCCCTTAATACAATTCCAATCCTGATATCGGCTAAAGCAGCTTCTTTCGTTTGAGGAACAGTAGTGGTTTGAACGGGTGTTGGCTTTGGTTTTTCTTCTTTTATCGCGGGTAAAATATCATCATCCATCTCGTATTCAGAGGCTATTTTAATAGGCTCTTTTTCTATTGGTTTTGATGCGGATACTGGTGGACTGGTTGAGGATGCAATTGAAGGAGTTGGCTTAGATTCAACAGGTTTTTGGATGGGTTCAGGCTCCACTTTTGGTTGTTCTACGGGTTTGGCTGTTGATACAACAGGTTTTTTGGCTTCTTCCGCTTTTTCTGCGGCTTCTGCCTCTGCAACCGAAAAAGTAATAACATAATTATCCAATTCTTTAAATGGTTTATTTAATAATTCTTGTAATTTTTCATTTTTTTCTGTTTCTTCCGGAACTCTGCCAACTTTTCTTGCATCAATCTCAATTATTTGTTTAATATCCCTCCCAATTATACTCTTGCCAATAGTATAGCCATGTCCTTTTAAAGATTCCGCTTGTCTTAATGCTGTTCTTCTGGCAACGAGCCCTTGCCTAATTCCATGCCAGAGAAATAACGTCAAACTTGCTTCATCAAGTACAATTATTGATTTATCAGGCTGAAAAGCATCTTTACTCCATGGAATTGGAACACTAACGCCACCTTCTTGTACTTCAAACATTAAAGCATAATCCACGAAATAAGCACCTCAATTTTAATTAAAAGTTATTTTGTATATAATCTTATTCAATTATTTATATTTAGATATAAAATAATTTAAAAATTAGTTTTTCGATGAGATATAAATTTCAAAAAATCAAGATTCGAAAATATTAAAAATAAAATGCAAAATTTCATAATCTTTTGCATATTAATGAGTTTAATGAAAAATATTGTGAATAAAAATGAGCAATAGTAAGAAGAAAAAACTTAAATTAACGATACCTAAAGGTAGTCTTCAAGAAGTTGTAGAAGAGCTTTTTAAAAACGCGGGTCTTCGATTAAGATATTCATCAAGTCGAGATTATCGCCCTACGATTGGAGATCCCGATATTTATGTTAAATTATTAAGACCGCAAGAAATCCCTAATTATTTAATTGGAGAAGATGAATTCGATGTTGGAATTTCCGGAATAGATTGGGTAAAGGAAACTAATGCGGATGTTGAAGTAATTTTAGATTTAGAAATAGGCGGTGTTAGGATTGTTTTTGCAGTACCGGACTCTTGGGAAGATATAAATTCTTTAGATGATGTTATAAATAAATTTTATAATGAAAAAAAGATTTTGAGAATTTCTACAGAATATTTAACATTATCCTTAAATTACATTAAAAATAATAAAACTTACAAAGATTTATACGGAGATAAAGCACCGCTTGTTATTACTCCCTGGAAAACATGGGGGGATAATGATCGGGTGAAAATATTTCTTTCTTTTGGAGCCACCGAGGCAAAACCTCCCGAAGAAGTGGACTGTATAATAGATAATACACAAACAGGTTCTACTTTACGTGCAAATCATTTGAAAATAATTGAAGTAATTGATACATCCACTGCTGTTTTGATAGCAAATAAAAATGCCTTGAAGGATGAGTGGAAGAGAGAAAAAATAAAGGATTTAAAAGTATTACTTATGGGAGTTATTGAGGCTTCTAAAAAATTACATATATTTATGAATGTGAAAAAAGAGAATTTAGATAAAATATTATCCCAATTACCTGCACTTAAGCGTCCGACAATTTCAAGATTAGCAGGTGATGATGGAGATGGCTGGTTTGCAATTAATACAATCATTAAAAAAGACGAATTTTTAAATTTGATACCTATATTAAGAAAATATGCACAAGGATTAGTAGTTCATGAGCCGAGACAAATTTTACCTTTAGAAAAAGTGGAATGAAAAAAGAAATTTAAATGCGATTTTTATGCCAATTAAAATAATATCATCAGAAAATATTAGAGAAGATACAATTTATAGTATTATTCCACGTTCTGAACTTGAAATTGATTCTATTTTAAATAATGTTAAAGAAATTATTGAAAGAGTAAAAATTGATGGAGATAAAGCATTAATAGAATTAACACGAAAATATGATAATATTGATCTAAAAGCTGAAGATATAAAAGTAAATGAGAAGGAATTTAAAATAGCATATCAAGAAATTGATGAAAAACTCCTAAGAGCATTAAGATTTGCCAAAAAAAATCTAATAAAATTTCATAAAGCTCAATTAAGAGAAGAATGGAAAATTAAAATTAGAGATGGCGTAATTGCAGGACAAATATATCGCCCCATAGAATCTGTTGGAATATACATACCCGGCGGAAGAGCAATATATCCAAGTACAGTATTAATGACAGCAACACCCGCATATGTAGCTGGAGTAAAAAAAATTATTTTATGCACCCCACCTCAAACAGATGGGAGGATTGCACCAGAAGTTTTAGTTGCTGCAAAAGAATTTGGAATCGATAATATTTTTAAGGTAGGTGGCGCACAAGCAATCGCTGCTATGGCTTACGGGACTAAATCAATTCCTAGGGTATTAAAAATCGTAGGACCAGGAAATAAATGGGTCAATGCGGCAAAACATTTATTATCGAATATTATTGCGGTGGATACACCAGCAGGACCCTCCGAAATTTTGATAATAGCAGATGAGTCAGTTCCGATTAATTTCATAATTTCAGATTTTATTTCTCAAATTGAACATGATCCAGATAATATTGGGATTATAATCTCTTGTTCTGAGGAATTGTTAAACGAAATCAATGAGGCTATAGATTCATATATAATGAATTGTGAGAGAAAAGAAATAATTAAACAAGCTCTAAATAATTGTGTTCTAATAAAAGCTGAAAATATAAAAGATTGCTTCAGAATAAATAATCTTATTGCCCCTGAACATCTTGAACTCTTAATTGAAAGCCCCCGAGATTATTTGAATGAAATAAATAATGCTGGAGCTATATTTATAGGACCATATACTCCCGTTCCACTTGGAGATTATACAGCAGGAACTAATCATGTCTTACCGACTGGAGGAAATGCAAAAAAATATTCGGGATTAAATGTATATGATTTTCTTAAGATAATTGATGTTTTGGAATGTAATGAAGAGGGAATAAAAAATATAGGAACGGCAGCATCTATTATTGCTGATTTTGAAGGATTACAGGGGCATAAAAAGTCTATTGAAGAAAGGTTAAAAAGCAAAAATTAAATTATATTAAGTTATAATAAAATATATTAAAATAATGAAATCAAATTCTTTAATTCAAGAATTTTTAAAAAAAGTTTATGGTTTTTGCTATGAATATAGATGAATTAATTAGAGATAACCTTAAAAATTTCACGCCTTATGAACCTGGTGAGCAACCTACCGGGGATGGTTGGATTAAACTTAATACAAATGAAAATCCCTATCCTCCGATTCCTGAAGTTTTAGAAGAAATAAAAAATGCAATTAACGAGAAATTACGTCTTTATCCTGATCCTACTGCTTTTGATGTTAGGAAAGATATTTTAAATTTATTATTAAGAGACAAGGATACACTTACAAATAGAAATACCGTATTTGTTGGAAATGGTTCAGATGAGATTTTAGATGTCATTTTTAAGACATTTGTAAATCCGGGAGATGAAATTGTTTACTTTACCCCGACTTATGGGATGTATAAAGTATTAACAACACTTTATAATGGAAAAGAAGTGGAATTAAAATTAAATGACGATTTTACAATGCCAGATACGGCATTTTCCGCAAAAGGAAAATTATTTTTCATTAATTCACCGAATAATCCAAATGGTAAGTCTTTTGGAAATGCGGCGATTCTTAAAATATGTAATAATTTTCCGGGATTAGTGGTCGTAGATGAAGCTTATGCTGACTTTTCGGAGCAAACCGCTTTACCGCTACTTAAAAAGGTTAAAAATCTAATAGTTGTTAGGACTTTTTCAAAAAGCTTCTCTCTTGCCGGCTTAAGAATAGGTTATGCTCTTGCTGATGCGAATATTATAAAGGAAATGAATAAAGTAAAACTTCCATATAATACAAGTTATATAGCTCAAATTGCTGCACTGGCATGTATTAAATATCGAAATAAAATTCTTGAGAGAAATAAAAAGATTATAGAAGAACGCAAAAGATTAACCCAAGAATTAAACCAATTCAAGGGGATAAATGTATTACCATCTGATGCAAATTTTATTTTCGTGAAATTTGATGATAAGTCCAAAACTCTTAAATTTATCTGGGATTTAAAAGAAAAGAAGATATTAGTGCGACATTTCAGCAAGCCTGGATTATATCCCTACATAAGAATTACTATAGGAACTGAAGAACAAAACAATAAATTCCTAGAAGCTTTTAGAGAAATATATAATAAATATCAATAAAAATTTTTAAAAACAAAAATCTAAATTTATACTATATTTTTAACATTTATTTAATAAAAGTAGGCGGTTGATCACAATTTCATTTTTATTCTTTAATAAAAAAGATGAGGTTCAATGTCAATATTGCGGATATAAAATTGTAAAACCATATCCTAAAGACCAATTATGTCCTAGGTGTCATAAATTCCTCGTTGATTTGTTTAAATATGTTGAAAATGAAGAAGAAATTGAATCTAAGCCGCGGCCTAAAGAAATCGAGAAAAAAACGGTTACTGCAGCCTCTAAACTAAAAGGCAAAGTTAGAGTTAAAAAACAACTCGTTAGAATTGATGTAAATAGTGATCAAATAGATTTACAAAAAGGAGAATATCTAAAATTCATAGGTATAACATCAAAAGAACGTACCCCCCTTTATAATAATAATAAGAAATATATTTATTTTCTTGAATTAGCAAATAACCTAGACTTTATAGCTACGAGCATTTTGGGGGGAGAATTAGATCGGATGTTGCTTATTTCTTCAAATAAGAGGGAGGAAAAAGCACAGTTTTTTATTAAAGATAATATTATTTATTTGATTTATGGAATGTTTCCCGATAAAAAGGGAAAATGGTTACTGGAACAAATTGCGAAACATTTTTCGGAACTTGTTAAAGGAAAAGATGTTAATAATTTAGATAAACTTGAAAAATATAATATAGAATCAAGATTTAACGGTGTTGCGAAATTTATTTTAGAAGAATATCTAAAGCTACAGGAGGTATTTTCTGATCAAGAAATTCCTTTTGTGGAAGATAGATTGAGAGTGGATTATATTGGTTTATCATCAAAATCAATTGGAGTCATATCATTATTACTAGGAGATGAATTAGAAGTTAAAGTTCCCGGAACTTATGATAATCCCGAAGAAGAAAATGAAATGAAAGAATCGGTCCTTACGGCAAAAATTGAAGCACTTGCAGCTAATACTTTAGGTAATACCGGAGCATTACCGCGTTGGATTGCGGTTAAACTCGGATTTCAGAGATATCGGTTTATAACATTTAAAGAGTTCCAGAATAATTATTATCTTTCTATACTTTCTGAAGGAAATCTGTATAAATTAAATGTGGTAGAAGATTTTCTTGATCCTTATCTTCAAAAAGTAGTGGATACTCCTTTTATGGGAAATTTAAAACCTTTTAATGATCTTAAAAAAGCATTAAAAGAAATTTTAGAAAAATCTAGAGAATTCAAATGATTGAAAATCGCAATTATCTTCTAAATTTTATTACGATAACGGCATTTATCTTATATGCTATTGGTATTTATTTAGAGACTGCTATATTAAATAAAAGATGGGGAAATTCCGCAGTAGATTTAAGTATTCAAATGTTCGGACCATTTATTGGTGTAATTTTTGTTGTTATCGTAGGAGGATTAATTTTATTTTTGGCATATTTAATATCCTTCTCAAAATATTTTTCATTAGCCTTGAATTGTTTTCTATGTTGGTTTTGGATTTTTTCATTATATCAATGTGCAATAAATACGTTTTTATCTTTTTATGGATTACCTAACGAACCAATAAATCTGTTTTTTAAAACAATAGCACCTACTTTCTGGTATCCTCTTAAAGAATTAGTTTTTACTATAATTTCTTTATTATTAACTTATATTTGGATGAATAAAGTCAATAAAGAAAAGATAAAATATTTAGATTGGATAATAATAGGAATAATAATAATAATTCTTATATCTTCAATTATCTATAGCCAATTGCATTTAATCAATGCGAATTCTAATATCTATTCTTAATATTTATTTTTTCCTCGTTTTTGAGTAATATCTTTAATTTTTGAGCGAATTTTCTTAAAAACTTTTGAGCTCAAATCTCTTAAAGATGGAATAATTATGCTTGTTTCAGGGGATATAATTATTTTTTGAGCCCTATTTAATAAATTTATATCGAAATCTGATTTTTTCCAAGGAGATCCACAAGCTTCGCAATAAATAATATTATCATTTAATAATTTTTCAATTAATTCTATAGGTATTTGCCAACCGCAATTCTCACAATAAATTATAATTTTATCTTCAATATCGCTCAATTCTCTAATCATCTTTTTAATACTTCTTATTATAATAAAATAAAAAACAATATTTACTTTTTTTTCTTAAAAAAATTATGCATGAGTGTGTTATTAAATCTCAAAATAAAGAAATTTTTGAATTAACTAACGGGCTTGTAAGCTTTATATTTCATAAAATTGGTGAAAAACAAGGACTTTTTACAATAAAATTTTATAATGATACTGCAATTTTGGAAGATTGTTATTCAGCAATTAATTTTTCCGATCCTGATAAAAAAATATTAACTGAAGTTGCTTCTTATGAATATTGTTTTAGTGAAAATACCGAATTAATAGAGGATGATATTGGAAGAGGTATAAAGACGGTATTCTCTACTTTATGTGTTGCAAATCAAATGACATTTTTCAAGATTCAAATTAAAATGTATGATGAAAAAGATTTT
>CAZVTX010000145.1:0-8707 GCA_964629395.1 uncultured archaeon | reverse complement strand
TTCAAATAGGGGGCGAAATACGCAATTTTTTAATTTAACTTGAATTTAATATCCCTTACAAAAAATATAGGAATTAATCATTATAATTTGTATATATTATTTATTTAATGAATAAGTTTATTAAAGAATAGATAAAGAATTACTTAAGTGTTTACTTTCGATAAAATTTACGTTTTTTTCAACTTATTTCATTTATAGAGTAAATTTCCTCTGTATGCCACGACTCAATTCTGATATTACCCTTAGATTCCCGTATCTACCAATTTTAATAATAGCCTAAACCAAAAAACTTTAATCCTCAAAAAATAACTATTATTTATGGATAAAAAACACGAATAGAAGTTGGAAATTAAAATTCGGGAGTATTCCTAAAGAATGGGCAAGAGATTTAAATAATACTATAGGGCCAGATCTTAATTTTGATAATTATAATATATAGGTAATGAAATAGGAAATAAATGATATAGTTGACGATGATTACCTATATTATTTTTTATGTATATTTCCATTTGTGTTAATTGCAACTAATGTTGATTGGGAAGATCTTTTTAACGCTTTCGGAGATTTCGATGACTACGAAGAAATTGATGATATATATGCCGAAAAAAGCGGAAATGATTTAATAATCAAAACAGAATGGAAAGATATAGACGATCAAATAAATAACATTCGTTATACAAGTGCAAGTGTTTTAGAATATTTTGAGCTCAAATATGATAATAAACGGACATTTCTGATTGAGCTTCAGGGAATTATTCCCTGATATCAATTAACCTTTTTAATCGGATTTTTCTACTTTAGCATCTTTAGCGTTTATCATTATTTTAAAACGAAAAATCTGACTTTTCAATATTTTTTCTTTTTTATCTTTAAGAATTCTTTTATCAAGATATTTTCCCTGTTTGAATTTTATGATTTTATTTTAGAAAATTTTAATGGAATCATATCGTTTAATATTTTTTTAATACTTTTAAAGAATTTCAGTTTGAAATAATAATAAAAATCATTTCTTTACATAAAATTAGAAAAAGATGATGTTATTCTTAATTTTTTAATGTGTTAAAAATAATTTTGAGATTCCTTAGTTATAAAAATAGATCTTTCTTTAAATTAAACTTTATTAATAAATTTAAAAAATATATTAATATAATTAATAAAAATTAGTTAAAAATTATTCAATTGATCACATTAAAAATTGAAAATGAATAGGGGATTAAAATAAGTGTTTTTCATTTATTTAAAGAAATTCTGAATTAATAGATTAATTAATTTTAATATTAATTTAAATCAAAAGATAAAAAGTGAAAAGTTAGTGCCTTTAAAATTTGGAATCTGCTCTGATATTGATTTAGAATATAAATTTAAGCATATGACTTCTAAACTAGCTTTGAAATATGAAGAAGATCAACTAAAGAATTTTGATAAATTAATAGAAAAATGTATTGAAAATCGAATTGATTTACTCCTTATCGTTGGAAATCT
The DNA here is from genome assembly GCA_964629395.1 of uncultured archaeon. Taxonomy (GTDB): domain Archaea; phylum Asgardarchaeota; class Lokiarchaeia; order Sigyniarchaeales; family SOKP01; genus CAZVTX01. The sequence continues at coordinate 7,225 of CAZVTX010000145.1, read as the reverse complement.
TTTTGGAACTTATAGACCAAAAAATAAGATTATTGATAAAGTAATGGAAGGATTCCAACGTCTAAAGGAAAATGAGATTTTTATTTTTATTTTACCAGGTTCTCATGATACACCACTATGTTTTTCAGAAGATAAATATATTCATACTATATTTACGGATAATAATTTTATTTATAATCTCTTGAATGTTATTCATAATGAAGAATCTAAGAATATAATTAAAGAACCATTATATAAAGGTAATATAAAAGGTGAACGAATTCAAATTTTTGCTCCATTAAATCCTCTAATAAAGCCATATAATTTTCAATATGAATTAAAAACGGAGGAAAATTACATTAATATATTTCTCTTGCCAAATATACTTGATTTTAAAAAAGATACAGAAAAAATATTTAAGAAAACATTAGATCTTTTAAAAAATCAAAATTTGGATATATTAATATCTGGCGGTTATAAACCTTTAAATATTCCAATTAATAATTTTAATTTTCAAATAATTCATTCTCCTCAAGTACATCAAAATAATTTTAATAATTGGAATGTTCCTCATGGTATTTTAATAACTGAATTAAATAGTCGAAAATTTCAAAATTTTTCAAATTATATACAAATATCACATTTTAAAATGATAAAGAAAATTTTTACCATAGAAAATTATCCTATGAATGAAATAAATGAGGAGATCATTAATTTTATTAAGGATAATGCTAATGTGAATAGTATTTTCATGAAATTGATAATTCAAGGAAATATCAAAAAATCAGATTATCATAAAATTAAATTATATCAATTTCTTGAAATTGGTAAACTTCATAATTATTATTTTGAGTTACAGGATAATATTCTTTTTACAGATAGTAGTACTAATGCTCAATCGATTAGTATAATATCTGAAATAGAAAATTTAACAAATAGAATAATTCAAGAAGAAAAGCCCGTTGAGGGCGAAATTAAATATTATAATTATGCAATAGAGAAAATCAAAAAAGATTGGGAAAATTTAGGTAATATTCAATGATTAAGTTAGTATCTTTAAGTGCTGAAGGATTTAAGCATCTTAATATTCATAATCTTAATTTTCCACCTGAAGGAAATATTTTAATAACAGGAAAAAATGAAAGTGGTAAATCAACTCTGTTTGAAGCAATATTTTTTGCTTTGACCTCCGAATTATTAGTAAAAAAATCACGTGGCTATCTTGATGGTATTGGTTTTGGAAAAAACGCTGCTATTGTCGACTTGATTTTCCGGAAAAATGGTGTAACTGCTCGAATAAAGAAAACAATAGTGCAAACTAAAAGTGGAACATCGCTTTATATAGATTTTTGGGAAAATTGTTCATCGCAAAATAAAAGCCCTACTAAATCAGGTAGAAGTAAAGATGTGGATCCTTACATACAAAATTTCTTGGGATTTGATAAAGAAATCCTTCTAAATAGCTGTTTTGTAAAGCAAAAAGGATTAGAGGGATTTATGCAAGAAAGTAAGCAAAATAGGATTAAAATTTTAAATAAACTTTTAAATATGGAGAAAATTACGATTTTAAAAGAGAAATATAAAAAAGAGAAGAAAATTCTAAAAATTCAAGAAGAATTCTTAGAAAAAAATTATGTTATCCATAGAAATGAAAATCTAATAACAGATTTAGAAGAATTAATTCAAAAATTAGAGGGAATACAAAAAGAATTTAGAAAAATAAAAAATGAATATAATAAAATTCAAGATTTTAAAGATGAATATATTGAATTATCTAAGGAAATTGAAAATATTAATAAATTGATTACTCTTAAAAAAGAAAAATTAGAAAAAGAAGAAAAAAAATTAAACGAACTAAAAAGATATAAAGAATATCAAGAGAATTCTGAAAAAATCAAAAGGCTAATAGATGCGGAGGTTGCTAAAAAAGAGTCCGAAATAAATAAGCTGAAGGGTTTTGAGGAAAAATTAAAATATTTAGAGAATAATATCGAAGAAATCCGTAATTCTAAAGAGAATTTGAAAATTATTCAGAGTAAATTAATTGAAATTAAAAATAAATTAAATGAAATTGAAAAATATAGAGAGATTGTAAGAAATATTAATGAATTAAACAAGAAATTAGAAGATATCTCATATCAAAAGACTATATTGAATGAAAGAATAGAATCCGCTAAAAGTGATATCATAAAACATAGAGAAAAAATTGCTGAATTAATTGACTCTAAATGTACAACGTCCTTAGAAAATTTTGATAAATTTATAACATTAAAAAAAGAATTAGATAGCTTAATTAGTGAATTAGATATTCTGAATGAAAAGAAAATACAATTAGAGAAGTATAATCAATATCGAAGAGAATACCAATTAATTGATTCTGAACTTAAAAATATTGAAGCCAAATATTCTGATATTTGCTCTAAAATAGAAAGTTTTATTCGAAATCAAGATTCAATAGAAGAACAATTGAAAGAAATTGAAAAATTAAAGAAAGAACATAATAATTTAAAGATAAAAATTGACTCTATTAAAGATGAATATCGAGAAAGTAATTTTTATTATGGGATTAAAAATCAAGTTGAAAGCATAAATAGAGAGGTTGAAGAGAAAGAAAAGGAATTATTAAATATTGAAAATGAAATTACAAATGAAAATATTAAATTAATTGAAAAGCAGAAAAAATCTCTATTTTTTAGATTATTACCTATTGATTTAAGTTTAATTGTTATTGGACTTATTTTATCCATTATTTTAAATCCTATATTAATAAGTATATCCTTATCTGGATTTTTCATTCAATTGTATTTGTATTTTAAAGAAAAAAAATTGGGATTCGGCCGCAAATCTAAAGATGATTTAACCGAAATAAAAAAAAGAATTTCGATTTTAGAAAAAAATAAGGTGGATATTAAATCAGAAATAAATAATTTGGTTCAAAAAAAGAAAGAATTTAATGAAAAGCTATCAAATCTAAAACAGCCTCGCTCTCTTGAAATTATTGAAAAGGAAAAAGGGGATTTAGAGAGATCTGAATTAGATATTAAATATAAAATTCAAAATCGCCAAAATAATATAGATTTTATAAAAAATCTCAATTCTAATGAGAATCTTGAAGAATTAAATGAGATCAAAAAAAGATTGGAAAAAGAAATAGAAGATTTAAATCAAAAAAAGAAAAATATTGAATTAAAATTAGAGGATATTAAACAAAATTATGATATTAACGATTTTAAGGAAAATCAAATTAATATCCTTATTGAAAATAAAGGAAAAATTGATGAAAAAATTAAATCTTTAAAAAATAATTTTTATCAATTATCTTTAGATTTTGGATTTCCTAATTTTAATGATAATAATGATATTAACAAAAATTTTATAGAAAAAATAAAGCAAATAAGAGAGAAAAACTTGAAATTTAAAAATTGGTCTGATAGTAATCTCTCTTTAAAATTCTATGAGCAATTTCCGATATTGAGTAATTTTATTTCTAAATTGAAACAATTGGAAAATAATCTTGAAAATGAATTAAATGAATATAGGAATTTTATCAATAATGAAAATATCTTAAAAAATAAAATAAGTTCCTGGATAGAAAAGCTTCCAATTCATTATCAAAATAATTTATCTGAAATTAATAAAGATTATGAACAGTTTACTATTAAGAATGCTAAATTAGAGCAAGACTTTAAGAAATTGGATGATTTTATCTCAAGTAAATCCATTGAAGAGATTTTAAACCAAAAAGACAGAATTGCCACTGAAATTGAAAACGTTAAATTAAATATCTCTAAAATTGAAAATAATATCCAAAAATATAATTCAGAATTAGAACATAATCAAAATTCAATCCCTCAAGAATATAAAGAATTATTCGATCAAGAAGATGATTTGTTAAATAATGTAAAAAATCTTAGAAAAAACATTACGGAACTTAAAACTACAAGAGACAATAGAAAAAAGAAATATATTGAAGAGATTTTAGATTTTTTTAATGATTCAATAACGGGTTCAATTGAGATAAATGATAATAATTTAAATTACCAATTAGAAAAAAAGTATGAAATCATTAAGAAAGAATTAGATTCTTTTTGTAAAAATGTTTCAAAACTGATTCCCAATTTTACTATTAATAGTGAGGAGGATCAAATAATAAATTCTATCGGGGAACAAAAAGCAAAAATAGGAAGTTTATTGAATGAAATTAAAATTAGCAAAAAAAAGTTAAAAGAAATAACTGAAAATCATAATAAAATTATTAAAAATATTAAAATCTCCAATAATAATTTAAAAGATCAATATGAAAAAATTAAAAATGATTTAATTATTACTGAAAAAGCAATTGAACTTTTAGAGCGTGGAGAAAATGAAATTCTTGAAAGAGTCCTACCAAGCACAGAAGCTTTCTTAGTGAAAATATTGCCTATATTAACAGCTAATCGATATAAAGATGCATCAATTACCTATGATTATCAAATCAAAATTTTTGATTCAAAATTAGGACAATATATTGAAAAAACTATTTTTTCAGGAGGAACTCGGGATCAGATAGCCTTGGCAATAAGACTTGCATTTGCGATGGCAACAATGAATGAATCTAATTCAAAAGAATCTTTTATTTTTCTTGATGAACCATTAGGCTTTTTTGATGATGAGCGCAAAAATGCTCTAATCGATTTTTTAACACATGGTCTTATTGCTGAAAAGTTTGCTCAACGAATAGTTATAAGCAACTTCTCTAATATAAAGAAATATTTTGATTTTGTTATTGAACTTGATAATGGAACGGTTATAGAACAATATAGTACAGGATCATTGGAAACAAGCGAACCAATACCCCAATATGAACTTCAAGAAGGCGAAAAATATATTTCAATTGAGTTTGTTCAAGATAATCCCGTTATCAAAGATGATGAATATGATTATTATAAAAATAATTTTATTCTAAAGAATATCTCTAAATTCCATATTAAAGAAATTCATTTGTCAATTCCAAATCAAAATCTAAAGATTAGTAGTAAATATTTTTATAATTTAGAACCTAATCAATGTCAAACATTTTATATTGGATTTTGTGAAAGTATTATTCAAGAATCTAAATTATATTTTCATGTAGAAATTTCTTTTGGAAAGAATAATAAGAAATATCAAAAAATTGAATTTATCCCATCATTAAAATTAATAAATGAATGATTATGATGCAAAATTTGCCAAAGTTTGATGTAATAGATGATCTTGCTACAAGTCATTTTCAAGGAAATATAATTAGGAAATATTATATAAAAGCCATTCCCGAATTCCAGAAATTTCCTGCTCATGTCACCGAATTTTTAATTAGTGAGCATGTTGACTCTAATGGAATTTTACATGAAGATGCAATAAAAAATATTATTAATACAATAAATCTTAAATCTTTTGATAAAAATGAAAAAGAGGTCCTTAAGGATACATTAATGCGATTAGGTTCAGTGGAAATTGTAGATCATTTTGAATGTTATACTGATTTGAGAAGAGGTAAACATTTTACTTATATAAAACAAATGGATGAAACAGCAACGGTAAATAGTGAATTATTAGAACCCCATAGATTTCAAGGATTGCTTAAAGGAGGTTTATGGGGAAAAGCAAAAATTGATTATTCGAAGGGTAGCGATTTTGCGACCGCAAATATGAGCGGATTTGAATGCTATCAAACCACTTTTGTAATTCTTCGAGAGTATATTGAAGCTCGAAAAGCATTTACGACTTCAGAATGGATTGATTTTCTTATTCGTTCTTTAGGAATAAATCCGGGAACATTTTCTAGAAAAGAAAAATTGCTGTACCTTGCGAGGATAATCCCTTATGTTCAAGCCTGTACTAATTTATTAGAATTAGGTCCTCCAGGCACGGGGAAATCTTATCTTTATGAAAATATATCTAATTACGGGCGAATCCTAGAAGGAGGCGAAATAACTCTTGCAAAATTAATTTATAATCAGAATACTCGTAGAAATGGAGTTATTTTTTATAAAGATGTTATATGCTTTGATGAAATTGATAAATCAAATCCTCGATTAAAGGAATTATTGCCAAAATTACAGCAGATAATGGCTTCAAATCGAGTTGAGAGAGGTGAAATGGAAGCTATAACTGATGTTAGCTTAGTTTTTCAAGGGAATATAGAATTTGATATAAAAGATGGGAAAATTAAACCTAAACATGGTGAAATACTCCGTTCGATTCCAAATTATCTATACAATGCAGCATTTTTAGATCGAATTCATCTCTTCATTCATGGTTGGGATTTACCCCGTTATTCATCCGACCATATTAATAAACATTTGGGACTCATCTTTAATTATTTTGGACAAATTCTACATCGCTTAAGAGAAATGGAAGTGAGCACACTTATTGAGAAGGAAATTGAATTTTATATTACCAATTTTGAGGGAAAACAGAAAACAATTTCACTTAGAGATAAAGTTGCCTTATATAATACTATTTCTGGACTTATAAAATTAATTTTTCCCCATAAACGGATTTCAAAACAAGAATGGAAAGAAATCGTTGAGTTTGCAATAGAATTAAGACAAAATGTTATAGATGAGATGGAAAAAATTGATAAAACGCTTAGTAGAAAAATATTCTTTAAGTTTAAAGATGAAATCGTGGAGGATATTGAAAAGATAGATGATGATATAAATAAAGAGATTTCCGAAGCATATGAGAATTATATTCAACAATTAGAAAAAGATATTCCTATTATTCTTGAAAAATTGTCATTAAATATCTTTAATATCTCTGTAAATAATGAGAATTATATTATTAAGCCTATTCCGTATGCATTTTTGAAAGTATTAATTGAGAAAAATAAAGTAAGAATACATAATAATAATCTTCTTTTAAAGAATGAGGATATTTTTAATTTTAAAAAAATAGTTGAGAATAAGGAACCAATTGCTATAAAATCATCCAATCAAACTATAAATATAAATTATAGAGAAGAAGAAGAGGGAATAGATCAAATAGAAAAAAATATTGAAAATCTTTTGAACATAATAGAGAAATATTTTGATCTTCAAGATAAAATCAATGAAATTAAATTTAATTCTTCACTCCTAGACCGAACGGAGGAAAACAATAGATTATTACAAAATATAGAGTTAATATATAATAAAATTCTTCATTTAACATCTTATAATCGAAATATGATAATAAATCAAATACAACAATCAATTGAAATTACCAAAATGGCAAGAGGAATATC
>CAZVTX010000144.1:0-8739 GCA_964629395.1 uncultured archaeon | reverse complement strand
TGGGAATGAACCCCGTATTAAAAAGTCCGGGAATGGCTCTTTTACGCCATGCCCATAATAAATATTCAAGTTTAATTCAAAGAATATTCCAAATAAAACTAATCCGATACCAATAATAATTGTTGGAATGACAAATTTTTTTAAAATTACTGAATGCCTAATATTATCATTTTCAATCCGATTAATCTCAAATATAATATCTCCAATTACGGTTCCAAGGAGTAAAAATGGAAAAAATCCCAGTATCGGATCCAAATCTAAAGAATTATAAAAAATAAAGAAAATAATTCCATAAAAATTAAATTCTCCTTTATACGGATATACATGAATTAATATGATTAAATATAACATCCAAAAAATTATCGCAGTACAAATGCGAACAAATTTTGATAATTTTAAAAAAGGATACGCCATTAATAAGGAAATCCCTATTGCCTGAAGTACAAACCATTTCCAAACATCATATATATTATTTATTGCTAAAGCAACAAATAAATTATAACCAAAAGCTACTATTAAAAGTAAAATTGACCGAAAAATGTATTCCCGTTTTGCAAGTTTTTCACTGTAATCCTCTCTTAGTTGTGCTTTTAAAAGCCTCCCCCTGAAAAACATAGTCATACTCATACCTGAAATAAACATAAATGTAGTGGATCCCATAAAGTCAAATAACGCCCAGATTAGTTCTGCAATCCAGAAATCATTTGAAGTTATCCACCATCCGCTTAAATGAGCAACCATCATCCAACACATGGATGCGCCGCGTATAGTGTCTATTGTCCTATACCTTTTCATTTAAAACCCTGTTATTTTAATTATTGTGACTCTTTAATTAATTTTAAAGAATCTGTAAGCGACATCTCACTATGAATTAATTTTAAAATAATATCTTCTAATTTTAAGGAGACATTATTATTGGTAGTATTTAATTCTTTTTTATAATCTTCTTTTCCGAGCTGTTTAAACTTAATTTTATTAAAAATATGTTTATAATTATTGGAATTCATTTCAATACCATCCCTAAAGGCTAAAATTACTGCAGAAATTTCATGTTTAGAAAAATGTTTTAATTTAATTTTTGATGATTTTGCTTCATCAATGAGATAAATTTTAATACTTTTTTTATAAGATAACCTATTAAAAAATTCATCGCTTAACTCCTGGACCAATTGAAATAACCCTCTTCCGAATTTAAAAGTTAAATTAAAATTTCCGTTATTATTTTGCTTCGGTTCAAAATAATTAATATATTCGAATACTTTCGAAATAAGATCCTCCTTATTATAAAATGTATGTGAAATTAAATAAAAATCGTCTAAAAATACTGCCAATCCTAAGTGCTTAGTACCGGGATCTATTGAAAATAATAAATGATTATAATCTTTTTTATACCCTATCTTTATAGCTGCCAAAATCTTCATTAAAAATTCTTTTAAATTTTCTTCTTCTCTAAATGAAAATACAATTACCTTTTCCTTATTATAATCATTAATTTTCGATTTTTCTTTAGAAGTAGTAATTAAAATGGAAGGAATATCAGGAATTTTCTTAAAATCATTTAATATTTTGAACTTAATATTTAAGACATTAAGTCCTTTATTGATTTGATAAAAAAATGAAAGATCCTCTGTTAATAAAAAAATTTTATTTCTCAAATTATATTAATTAATTGATCATAAAATTAAAAATTTATAAAATGATATTTCCAATTTCACAACTTCAAAATTTATTTGATCCAAAAAAACCGATTTTAGGCTTATTTTCCATTTATGGGAATTCTGGAGTAGGCAAAACAACTTTTGCTCTGCAAACTGCAATATTATATTCCAAAATGGGTAAAAATGTGTTATATTTTTATTCTAAACCAAAATTACCTGTAGAAAAAATTAACGCTTTATTAGAAGATAAAAAAAAAGAAGAATTAGACGATATTATTGAAAAGATTATTATTATTAAAATAAATAACTTTTATAATCTCTATAATATAAGTTTTAATCTCGAATTCTTAATTCTAAATCGTATTAATATGAAAGAGAGAATTCCACATTTAATTATTATTGATTCTATAACAGATCTATATAGGATCGAACTTAATAGAGATTATAAAAAAGAAAATACAATATTAACTTATAAATTAAATCAAATTTTAGCAAATCTCTTTTTTTTAAACAAAACGTATAATACCGAAATTCTCCTTGTAAATGAATCAACTCATATTAATCAAGGTGATAAAGTGTTAGAAGTTCAGAGCGGTGGAAAAGTCATGGAATATTGGACTAACTATTCTATAAAAATAAGTAGAGCAGATAGTCCTAATAAAAGAACAATAAGCTTAGTGAAATCTCCAACAAATAACTTCTTAGAATTTTCAAGTTTTTTAACTAAACAAGGATTTAGATAAAATTTAAATTAACAAAATATTGAAATAATTTCTTTTATTTAGTGAAATAATCTATTATTAACGAAATATTTGATTATAAGTGATAATATATTGTCTAATGAAAATAATAAAGATGAACGGGATATAAATACTGATGATTTTGATATTGTTCCATTTAAAGAGAAATTAGCTTATGCATTCGGACAGATGCCGGGAACATTTTACGGTGGCGTAATGGGTGTTATTCAATCTTTTTGGTATGGCTGGATGGGATTGCAAATATTTTGGATCACCATAGCGCAAATAGTTTATGGTTTTTGGAATATGATTAATGATCCTATTTTCGGAAATATGATTAATAACACAAAATTTACGAATAAAAAGGGAGAAACACAAAGATATATTCCTTATATAAAATATGGTGCACCATTATTTAGTCTCGCTTTTGCATTAGTATTTTTTCCTCCCGATGCATGGCGAGGTCGACCGGAATTAACAATACAGGTTTGGATGTTTGCATGGTATATGATTTCACAATTAGCTTATGATTCAATGTTTACCATTGTATTATGTGCTTATGTTGCATTAGCCCCTCAAATGACGCTTAATCAACGGGAAAGGGAAAAAATCCAACTTCTATGCTCTATTTTTGGATTTCCTGCTATTATTATAGGATTTTTATTACCCGTTATGTTTTTGTCTAATCCTACTTACGAGTCTGTCGCAGCATTCCAAACCTTAGTTATTGCTATTGCGATTTTTGGCATATTCCCTTATTTGATCCTTTCATATGTAGTTAAAGAACATTCAGAATTTATCCCGGAAGAACAACATGGTTTGTGGAAAGGATTAAAGCTTGCTTTTAAGAATAAATCATTTATTATATATGTCATTTACGATGGTGTTTCTGTATTTTTACTAAACATTTTAGTTGTATCTTTACCATTTTATTTAACTTGGGTATTAACTCCGCTTATGGAAAGTGAGACTGATATGATTTTATTTTGGATAGGTCCATTCATATGTCTAATTCTCTCTGTATATATTGAATTAACGATTGCTGCCAAAATATCGACTAAGGCAGCACTGAGTTATTATCTAGGTGTCTTAAGTATTGGATTTCTTTTTATTTTCTTCGTAAGCTTTTTGCACAATTGGGTTCTTATATCAATTGGTTTTTGTATTGTTATGTTAGCATTTTCAGGCGATTTTATTCATCATAATCCGATGAGAAGCGACACGATTGATTATGATTTTTGGAAGGTTAGTGGAGAGAGAAGAGAAGGGCTCTATGCAGGAATTGGACCTCTATTCAGTAAACCTATGATTAGTGTTGCGTTATGGGCACCTCCAGCTTTAATGACCGCTTTTGGATTAATATATGTGGAAGGTGCTGAAGGATTAGTTGCTACTAAAGGTATGGATATGGCATATTTAGCATTAAATATTTCGATGGCACTTATACCGGGTATTACTGCTTTAATTGGTTTTATAATATGGGTTAAATTCTATCCGCTTACTAAGACCGTTGTTGCAGAAATGAAAAAAGAATTAGCAAAAATACATGAACAGAAAAGAATTGATTATGAAAAAAGAAGAAAAACATTAGAATAAAAAATACAATATTAATTATTTTAATATTAAGGTTAAATATTTAGTTTTTATTTTCTTTTTATTAAATGATAATTATGGAGTCAAAAGAACCAATTAGGTTAATAAAATTTTTAGAAAAAGATTTACCGCATTATTTTCCTAATAAGGGAGAATTTCTTCATATAATCCAGACTATTGCTGATGCTACAATTCCGATAAGGGGTCTCCTTGAAAAGGGGATTACATCAAGAGAAATTCAATACAGAATGAAAATCTCTGCACCACAGGAGGACTCTCGAAATATCTACGATGAAGAACAAATCCATGAAGATATTTTAACGCATTCGATAATTTTGAAGACGTTAAGAGAAAGCGGGATTGATTTTGCTTTTATTGCAAGCGAAGAAGCGGAACCTTATGTAGGAAATGGATATTTTGGAATAACAACGGATCCGGTTGATGGTTCTTCAAATGTGGCAGTAAATAGGACGGTAGGAACTATTGTAGGCATATATAATAAAGAAGGGAATATAATTTGCGGAATGTATGTACTTTATGGTATTTTTACAAATTTAATTATCGCCGTAAACGGAAAAGTTATGGAATTTGTTCTTGATAAAACCCCGTATAGCATGGACTTCTACCATTTCATTTTTCACGATTATTTTAAATTACCCGACCCCGAAAAAGGCGGAATTTATTGTCTCGGAGGAAATCCTACTCGTTGGAGTGATAGATGTAGGAAATATGAGGAGAAATTAAGAAGTTGCCTATTTAAAAACAGATATAGCGGAAGTTTTGTTAGCGATGTTCATTCAATCTTATATTATGGCGGTGTTTATGGGTATTTTCCTTCCCCCAAACCTAAAATTAGGCTTTACTATGAATGGCTTCCTTTAGCTTTCATAGTAAAAACGCTTGGAGGGGAATTCCTAATTATTGATGATAAAGATGATATAAAGACTATGGAAAATATTGATCCTTTAACAAGGGACAATGTTTTAAAAATTCATAGTGCTGTTTGTGGAGGATTAGTAGGAAGTAAGAAGGCTGTTGATTTTTTTTCTAATATTTAATTCTTTAAATTTTTATAAAATGCTCGAAAAAGAACTCATTAAAGAAAAAGAGGGAGAAATTGAGTTTTATTTTCCAAAGACAGATAAAAATGTAATTCCCTCAAAAGCTATGGCTGTATTTTACAATAAAAAAATGATTATTAACAGAGATATTATAATTATTGCAACTTTAGCTTATAAAGAATTATATAAATCTGATAAAATTTCAATTATTGATACTATGGCTGCTACTGGTGTGGGAGCAATAAGATTGCTTAAATATTGTAAAAATATAGAAAGATTTTATATTAATGATATTAATCCATGTGCAGTTGAATTAATTCGTAAAAATCTTGAATTAAATGGTTTTAATCCTAGTTCTTCAAATATTATAATTTCACGAAAAGATGCCTGTTTTTTATTGACTGAAATAGCACAACAAGCTCTTTTAGACAAGAATCATAATATCAAAGCTGATATTATTTCAATTGATCCCTTTGGAACACCGAATATTTATTTAGATGCTGCTTTTAAGGCAATTAAAAATAAAAATGGATTATTGGCAATAACAGCTACAGATACCGCAGTCCTTTTTGGCGTTAGAAAAAATGCGTGTATACGAAAATATTTATCTAAATCTCTTCATACAGAATATTGTAAAGAAATAGGAGTAAGAATTCTATTACATTTTATATCCCGAATAGGCAATATAAATAAGATTGGCATTGTTCCATTGCTAACTTTTTATTCAAATCATTTTATAAGAGTGTTTGCATTAACATTTAAAGAAAAAGAAAAAATAACTAAAAACTTTAGCAATTATGGACATATCATTCATTGCTTTAATTGTGGTTATAGAGAGATTATTGGCAATAATATACTAAAAATAAATTATAAATGTGCTTTATGTAATAAATCAGATAAGTTAGACTTTGCAGGACCATTATGGATAGGTCCACTTCATGATGAAAATTTTTTAAATACCATGATCTTAATTAATAATCAATTAAATTTACCATCAAAAAAACGTATTAACAAAATATTATCTTTAAATATTGAAGAATTAAATGCTCCAATTACCTATTATAATTTACATAAATTATCAAAAATTACTAAAATATCGAAAATTCCAAAAATTGATGATACTATTAATAAAATAAGAGAAAGAGGGTATAATGCATATAAAACGCACTTTGATTTTTTGTCCATTAAAACTAATGCTGATATTGAGGTTATTAAAGATGTTTTAAAAGAATTGAGTTGAAAATAATAAAAAATGTCTAAAAATAGTAAAGAACATAAAAAAGATCCCCATTATAAATTATCTAAAAAAGAAGGGTACCGTGCTCGTTCTGCTTATAAATTATTGGATATTGAAAAGCGATATCATATTTTTAAACGAGCATTCTATATTTTGGACATCGGAAGCAATCCCGGGTCATGGCTTCAAGTAGCTAAAAAGATTGCAGAAGAAAATCTTACAAAATATAAGGATAATTATTATCATAGAGATCATTATAAAATTATGGGTGTTGATATAAAAAAAATAAGCCCAATTGAAGGTATTGAATTTGTAAGAATGGATGCAACTAATAATGAATTTCAAGAAGTTGTAAATAATTATTTTGGCGATCAACTTGATTTAATAATTTCAGATGCAAGTATAAATAAATCTGGCAATCGTTTCAGTGATCAAGCAAGACAATTTAATTTATGTTTTAAAATTCTTAATTTTGCAATACGCAATTTAAAACCTAAAGGAAATTTTGTTGTAAAAGTATTTCAAGGGGCTGATTTTGATAGCTTTTATAAACGTATGAAAAAATATTTTACTTTAGTAAAATCATATAAGCCAAAAGCAACAGCTAAAAAGAGTTCTGAAATTTATTTAATAGGACTTAAAAAAAGAAATTAATATTCGTCAAATTCTTCTTTCAATTCATCAAAATTAATATTATATTCAATCCCCATTAACATACATTCAATCCATTCGGACAACCAAGGACAATAATACGGATTAAACTGATCAAGATTTGTTTCATTACATTTTTCTGAAACCGGACAAATAAAACATGGTTGACGCCCAAATAGATCCCAAACGAAATCTTTTTTGGAAGTATCAATTTTTTGTTCGGTAATTTTAACATCATCCAAATCTTCTAAAGCAAAAATATGTTTTGTCCAAGAAGCATTTATTAATTCTCTTCTTACCTTTATTTTTGATTGTAATTGTAAAACGTCTAAAATTTCTTCTAATTCATTAATGGGTTTTCCTGTGAGTTCTAATAAATCTTCAAAAAGAAGCTCTCCTTTCTGTTTTATTATTTCCAAAATTTCCTTTTCATCTTTTTTAAGTTTTCTGGTAAGTGTTTTTTTAGTTTCTTCAATCCTTTCAATTAATCTCTCTGAATCTGTTTTTAGATCTTCAGAACCCTCTACTTTTTCCTTAATTTTACATTTATGACGAGATAAATATGCAAACGAACGCCCGCAATAGGGGCATACTTCTTTTTTCTTCTTAGCCATTGTAGTATAATATTTTTATTAGAAATATTTTATTGTATTATGATATAATAATTACATTACTTCTAAGTAATTGTAAAAATATATGATTTAAAATTAATTTTTCCTTTTAATCTAAAAAATTTTAAGTTTCTAAAATTAATTTTATTATAATGTCTATAGAACAAATTCTTAATATTGAATCCAGAAATATAATTAATTTAAAAAAATTAATTGAGAATTATAATGAAAAAAATAAAAATCAATTTAAAATTTCATTATTTTCTAAGGCTTTTGATGAGATAACGGGAAATGGTTTCAAATTCAAACAAATTTATTTAATTTTTGGAAAAAGTAATACGGGAAAAACGCAGTTATGCCATCAATTATGTGTTCAAGCTTTTAATAATAATTTAGGAGAACGAAATAAAAATAATATAAAAGTCTATTATTTAGACACCGAAAATACTTTTCGCCCTGAAAGAATTAAAGAACTTGCCCTTTATTTTCAATTGGATTATCATGTTATTCTTAAAAATATAATTGTTTCTGAAATAATGAGTAATTATGTATTATTAATATCATTAAAAAAATTAGAGGAAAGACTAAGTAAAGATAATAATTACATTTTAATTATAGATACTATTAATAAATATTACCGGATTGATTTGGGCAATAGAAATTTATCATTTTCTAAAGTTAAAGATAATTTTATTAAGATACTGACTAAAATTTTTGATTTAACAAAAAAATATAATATTTGTACAATTATTACCGCACAGGTTTCTTTAAATCCTATTGAAGATCCAGTTATTAAAGAAATCCCTGTTGGAAATATATTTTTAAACCACTTTTTTACAGAATATCTTTATTTGGGCCAAGAAAAAAATGGTCTAAATTTTGTTCATTTATTTAATTCTTTAGAATTTCCAGAAAGGCGATTTTATTATAGAATAACTGAAATTGGAATAGAAGATTTTAAATATTAACAAAATCAATAAAATCATCAATAGATAAATATTTAAAATGAGTATCATCGATTTTTGAATTAATAAAATATAGATTCCCTTGTAATTTATCTTTTATCCAAATTAATAAATTAAGAGCAATTTTAAGTTTTTTTATCTTTATTTCATTTGCAATTTTATTTTTGGTCATATTTGGTTTGGAATATTTACCAATGATATTTTTAAAGTCCATTCCAATAAG
>CAZVTX010000143.1:0-8778 GCA_964629395.1 uncultured archaeon | reverse complement strand
GGCATTTTTTTCAGATTTACCGGAGGAACAAATTTTAAAGAAAATAAATATTCAAAATGCAAATGATTTAATAAAACAATATAATCTTTCAGCAACTCAAGCATTACTGTTTAATGCACTAAAGTTAAGATTTACAATAGACAATAATTTTAAAGAAGTCTTCAGAATGATAAAATATTTAGGTTTGATGTATGAAATTAACGATTCGGTAATTATTGTTTCCGGACCCGCGACAATATTGCAAAAAACAACAAAATACGGTACTGGATTAGCAAAATTGATTCCCTACATTATAAGTTGTTCTAATTGGTTAATTGAAGCGGAAATTAAAATTGATTCGGAATCAAACCCAAGAATATTTTTATTTAAATTAAATTCTAATGACAATATCGTTTTTCCACAATATAACCTAAATAAGTCTGATTTTGATAGCAATGTTGAAGAGCGTTTTTATAGGCAAATTAAAACTCATTTAAACGGTTGGGAAATACGCAGAGAACCTACTTTTGTTAAAGCGGGAAAATATGTAATAATTCCTGATTTTGGATTTTTTAAAAATAATATATCTGTATATTTGGAAATTGTTGGCTTCTGGACCAAGGACTATATCGAAAAAAAAATTAAAAAATTTCAAAAGCTCAATACTGAAATTATAGTTGCTGTTAATAAAAATTTAAAGTGTTCCGAAAAGGATTTTAAGGGAAATGTAATCTACTATAAAAAATACGTTCCTATTAAACCAATTTTAGATATCCTTAAAAAAAAAGAGAAAAAATTGATAAAAAAAGAATTAACTAAAATTAACTCAATTACCTTTAATGAAGATATAATTGATATTAATAAAAAAGCAAAAGAGCTTAATATATGTCCGGAAACATTAAAAAAGCTAAAAACTCAAGGATATTATTTAATAGGAAAAAAGTTAATTTCCAAAAGATTTATCAATAATTTAAGAAATGAATTTAAAGGAAAAAATTCTTTCAGTGATGTTCAAAAAATTTTAAATAAATATCAATTAACAACAAAAGTGCTGGATATTATTGGCTATAAAATAATCTGGAACGGATTAACACCTGTAAGAATTATTTCCCGAAAATAATCTTCTTAGAACATCAATGCATTTAAAATTTGAAGAAAATGCGATTTTTTTGTATTATTATTTGAATATTTTAAGAAAGATAATTTATATGAAAACATATATAAAATTATATATATAAAAAAGATCTATTATTATATTATGACAAATAAAACAATTTCTTTACCCGAAGATATATATTTAGCATTAAAAAAGGAAAAACGCAAGGGAGAATCCTTCGCTGATTTAATTTCTAGACTTTTAAAAGAAGAAAGGGAAAAAGAAAAGAAATTGGAGCGTTTAGCAGGTTGCTGGAAAGATGCGGATGAATGGGATGATATTTTGGAACAATTATATAAAGATCGTAGAAAACCTACAAGATTATAGGGGATTATCACATGGCTGTTATTGATACCGATTTTTTAGTTTCTTATTTAAGAGGTAAAGAAAATGCTGATGAAATTTTTAAAAAACTATTAAATGAACATAAAGCTTTAAAGACAACGATATTTAACGCTGCAGAATTATATAAAGGATGTTATAAAATGAAAAATGTTGTAAAAGGTTTAATAGATGTAAAAAATTTATTAAGTTCCTTAAAGGAGATCTTAATTTTTGATGAAATGGCCGTTCAAGAATATGCTAAAATCTCAATCGATTTAGAGAAAAAGGGAGAACCTATTGGTGTTTTTGATGAATTAATTGCCAGTATCTGCTTAGCTAATAATGAAATTCTTTATTCGGGAAATACGCAGCATTTTGAAAAAGTTCCCGGCTTGTTAATATGTAATTGGAGAGATCTTACCTAAATAGTTTTAAATCCTTATTGTTAAATTGAATAAATTTTAGGTTTTATTTAATTTTATCAAAGCGTCGAGAAAGGAGGAAAATATGAATCAATATTTATCGGTTGAATAAAACATTGATAGATAATATTTAAGAACTATTTATATACAAAATTCTAAGAAAAACTCATTAAATTAATTCATTTATATGTCATTCCATTCTCTTTTATAATTAAATAAATCTTCATGTTGATCAATTAAATGTTTTAGAGTAATCGCATCATCTTCAGCCTCTTCAATTGTGCCGTCTTTTGCATCTTGTAAAAATTTATCAAGAGATTCATAGCTCCACTTCCTTAATATTTTATCGATTTCTTTAGATAAATATTCTAATTTTAAATCGACCAGTTCTTCTAATAATTCTTTTTTTACCGGAATAGTTGTCATGTTATTGAACAGTACCTAAAAATCCGGACAAACTTGCCCGGTTGACCGGTACTGGGAGTCTGACGCCCTCATATTAGGGGACGCCAAGGATTATTTTGATACCACGATCGGCAATATTGCGGGCGGCATTTAGGTCAGAGTTAACCCGATACGTTTGAACGGGACTCTTACCGCGCATTCTTCGCCCCGTATTAAGCCCCGAAAGGTGCGGACAATTATTATTGGTGCACGTGAACCATGCTCCAGAGCGGACGCCTTTTCTACCGCACCAGCCGCACAGCTGCGAGGTGCCCCTTGGATTCGTCTTAATAACCTCAATTCCGTCAGAGGAACACAGGCCTTCGGTTATCTCCTGGATGCGGGAGTAGAACCAGTGGACCTGCCAGTATGCCAAAAATTTTCCGACGTCCTTTTTCCTGCTGTTTTGCGACCATTTAAGGTCCTCAAAAGTAATGCCGTAGACGCCGTGATATTTTGCGATGTCAGCAATCGTTCTTGCAACAAGGTTGGCAAGGTGCTTGTTTATATTGTTTAATCGCCTCCAGAGACGCTCGATGAACTCTTTGCGTTTTATGTATTTATTAACGGCATTTTTGAAAAAAGATTGCGAGGCACCCGTCGGCAAACGGGCGGAAAGCCCCGATAATTTTGCCTTTAATGGAGAGTTGGAGGCTTTCAGCTCGAAAGCCTTTGCTTTTTTAAGCTTTACCGATAAATCGGCGTCCAGCGTCTTTATAAATGCCTCAAACTTACCCGTTTTTGCCTGAGTTATACGGATTACGCGTCTGATATTACGGAGTCTTCCTTTAATATCGGAGGGATTTTTCTGGCCGGGATTTCGCTTAATGAATGTTCCGCCGGCAAACTTATAATCAACTATGCGATGGTTGATGAAATAACGCCTTACAAGCCCGCCTGAGCCGTCCTTAATGCTGAGAACGGCAAAATGCCTTAAACCTAAGTCTACTCCGCCCACGAGGAAATTCCTTCCTTCGGGACGTTTCGAGCTTTCGACCTTTTTTACCTTAAAAGGCAGGTTTAGAAGCAATTTGCCGTCCCTATAGGTAAGGACGGGATAAAGCGGTATTGCACCCCTGTTTAGAATTAATTCGCCTATGCGGGAATTATAATTTTTTATAATTGTTTGACCGTTTATCACCTCTTTAATTTTAATTTTTTTATTATCATTAATTAAAAATTTTAACCATTCTCTCGTAACAAAACTTATATACGCATAGGAAGTCTCGGAATTATTGGAACAATAATCGCCTTGATATTCATATCTGGTAAAGAAGTTAACCGAAGCCGAACCGAAAACCGGATATTTGGTTAAACAATAAATATTTTTACCTATATAATCTAAAGCATCCGAGAGAAAATTCTCAAAGGATTTATTATTGGAGTCCCGAAATTTGATGAAAAATTCGCTTAAGCAGGAGCAGATATTATTGGCCATACGCCTGATGACGTAAGATTCAAAATCGGAAAAAGATGAGCTCTTAAAAGCATGACGGCGGACGGGAGCCCGAAAAATGTAGTTTAAAACATATATGTCATTAACCGTATTAGCGTAATGGGGCTTAAAGGAGAAAAACGGTTCGAGCACCTCTTTAAGCCCCTCACGCAAAAGCTTATCCAAATCAAATTGATTTTTAACCGTAGGCCTGCCGGATTTAAGGTTAAATACATCGGGCAATCTGGAATTTAGCAAACTATCTCTCTTCTTTTTAAATTCATTTAGGTTTGACCAGCCGTTATTGGTATTATAAAGCGTTGCGGGAATACCCGTTATAGATTCTATACGCCTTAAATAACCGTTTTGCTGATTAACAAGTTGTTTTAGGCGATTTACATTATTCTTATTGTTAATCATATCCTCAAGTTTTAAAACTGCTTTAGCCCATTTGGTCGATAAATTCTTTATTGAGCGGATATAATCGTTTGCAAACTTTTCGGGCAATTCACCCCTCGGCACGGAAACATAGGTCCCGTTGGATTTTTTCTTAAAATCTCCGAGCGCCTCGTCCAAAATATCGTCTATTAAAGAATTCGGGACATTATTAATAACATAATCAATTAAGGTATTAATGCCCTCCCATATAAATTTCTTAAGCCCTGATAAAGCTGCGGATGAGGATGAGGTGCCGAGATAAATCTCGGAAAGCCTAAAATCTAAACGATCAAAAACGAGGTTTCTCAACTGGAGCACGTGATTGTTAAAATAATCTTTAGAAAAATTCCTTTCCTTGCCGAAGCAGTTATATTTAAATTTTGCAAAAATATCCTTCACGCGCTCGTAAAGGTAGGGTTTGCCGAGAAGGAAAAAGTCCAAATTGGTGAGATTACTATACTTCCAATTAGTTTTTACGGGCTCGCGGAGAAACTTAGGCAGGAGTTGGCACAATTGCCATAAATCTTCATTTCTGATAATCCAATTACGGAAAGCATTATACGCACCGTAACCCGCCGAATAATAAGTACGCGTGTTAAATTCAATATTGGAGAATTCGGACTCATCTTCGCCGAAAAGCATGCCGGGATTATTTTTAAAACCGAATAATTTTTTCTTTATGTGATCAGAACCCGTGCCGGAAAATAACTCATAAAATTCGGTCTCTTCTACCGATTTAATTATTTTTTTACTTTTATCATCATTATGACCGAATAAGTGCCTTATTCGGCGTAATTTTTTAAGGTCAGCCACGGCATTATCGTTTTTAATATAGTTCAGCAAAATACCGATGTAATGGTTTTTAAGATTAATGTTTTTGGTAAAATATTTATAAAATTCATCGGGAAGATCTGATAACGGAGTGAGGGAAAAGCACCTCGAAATTGTTCGATAATTTTTTTTAGAATCGGGCTTTACCTCAAGGGTTCTGCCTTCGGTAAAGGACTTTAGCGAATATAATATGGCCGATACCTGATCAAAAGTCAAACCGAACTTATAAAAATTAACCTCACGATTCAAATCAATTATATTAACGACCTTGCCGGCAGAGGTGCGATTATATATCGCCATCATTAACTTAATAAGAAATTCAATATACTCCGTGACATAGGCCCTTTTTTTCTTTTTTACGAGATCATGGTATAAAATATAAAAATCCGACCCTATCTGACGCTTCTTCTTTTCGGATTTTTTCTTGAGCTCATCAAGTTTAGCGAGCTTATCTGCGGGAAGGACGGATCTTACTTCGGGAGCAATATCAACCTCAGGAAGGTTAAGACACCGTTTATTCAAACGTATGAAATCGATTAAAACATCAAAATTCTCAATATAAATCGATTCAAGATCGGTACTTTTCTTCAAATTATCGGGTAGGGAATTGTAATTCATATTTGCAGCTGAATACGAATTTTCAAGGTCCGCTATTATGCCGGAAATAATCGCATCGGAGGAAATATCGGGATTCTTACAAATTTGATCGTAAATATAATTGCATAAAACAAGCCTCGCTTCTGCGGGAAAATTATAATATTTACCGGTAAGACGGCTCCTTGATATGGTAAGAACAGTTGGCTCGGCAATATCGGATTTTTCTTTAATTGGCTTGGAAGGCTCTTCATTGCTGCTATAAATATCTTTAACCGTATTTATAGCACCTTCAGCCCGATCCCTTATTATAAGCCTCGGTTTAGTACGATACCGGGGGGGATTGTACAGCCATTCAAGCTCCTTAAGTAATTGCTTCAGCCGGGTGATCTCATCGATCTCCGGCGGCTCACTCTTAGTAAGTTTTGGCTTAAATGAACTTTTAACCTTTATGTCGCTTTTAAAACGGGTTAAAATATCTCCGGATTCGGACCTAACCTTTGCCGATTTTTCTTTAAAGAATTTTAAATTATTACTTTTCCCGGCTTCGGGCACCTGCCTTGAAGTTTTAGGCTTGGATATAATAATAGAGCTCGGCTTAATTTCCAAACTCTGCTTTTTAGCTTCCGACTTTTTCTTTTCCTCGTAATTGGATAAAATCCATTCCTTTACGGCATTTATATACTCATCATCAGTCATGCCCTTTCTGAATTTCGGCATTGGGGGTTGAGCTGATTTAGGCTTAATTTTGGGCGCAGAATCGAAAGAACGGCGAGAAGTCAATCTTGCCTTATATGCCCTCTTTCTCCGGTCAAATGCATCAATTTCCTCCTGCTGCGTGAGCTCAACATCTGCAAATTGCCTTAGCTTGATAACCGCATCAAAATCGCTACTCGGCTCGTAATGATACCTGAATTTTAGAAGATTTATAATGCGAGGAAGAACAAGGTGCGGCTTAAACTCAAACGTATAATCATCCGAAAATATAATGCATGTAATCGGCGGCTTATTTCTGATTTTACCCAAAACGGGTCCGAGAATCAATAGTCCGAGGCACACGGCATCGAATAACATGCCGGGGACGACCCGATAAAGGTCTTCTTTGCTATCAACGCGCCTGCAGACCAATAAATTTCCGGTGTCTTTATCGTAATCAACAAATTGAATTAAAGCCGCCCAGCCCTCATCCTCATGCCAGACCGGAACATTAATGCCTATTAGTCCTGTGGTCTCGGTTAGAACCCTCATATAAAGCTCATAATCGCCGGGCTCACGCCCTTCAAGTCTCCTTATTCTCTCCGTCATTTTTTTTGCTTTATATTTAAACGGAAGCCCCCGAGAGCGCTTTATATCCACGAAAAACTCCTCGGCCAGCTCGCCCGCTCCTTTTCTCTTCGGCAGGTCCGCATGTGCGGAAATGGCTTTAGGATAATAAAAGATGTGTTTGGGCATTCCGCCTTTTTCTATGTTTGAGAAATGCTTTCGTAAGCCGTTCCTCAGCCGAAGGTTTTTGATCGCATTTAGCTTTAACCCGCTCCACATGAAATCATTGATATCCTGACCTATATCAAGCTTACAACGATGTATCCTAAGCCTTTCATAGAACCAATCTCCTTCCATTAAGCCGCCCCGCACGATATTTATTTACTATTTTTAAATTCTCGCTCTTTCCGTTCTTTTTTTTTTATTTTTATTATTATAATTTTATTTTATTATCCAAAAATCGGTTTAAAAACCCGTTCCTTTTTACATCATTCAATAAAAATATTTTTGATGTTGAAAAATATAAATCTTTAATCTGCCTTATCACCTTTTTTATCAACTTTAAATATGTTGATAGTATAATCGCCAGCATTATCGCTGACATATTCATCAGATACCAATTTTAACTCCAAGATTTTATCTTTTGAAGATCCGATAAAAAGCCTTTCAAATAATATATATCTTAATAAATCTATGAGCGCCTCCGCAGTCAGCATTAATATAAAAAACACGTATGCGAAGGTTAAAAAGCCGGAATTACCTCTATAATCGATGCATTCTATTTTAATTAATCCAATGCCCGAAAATATGCCGTGGAGCACAACAAATACAGAGAATTGAGCTATCACGACCGGAAAAATGATCAAGAATCTTAAGAAAGACCTGCGATAATTAAAATAAGGCAAGATTTTTTGCCTAAAATATTCACCGCAAAAATCAGCGGCTAAAAATGCTATAATTACCGGGATAAGTAATTCTCCGGGATATAACATAGCCGAATTTGCCGTAAGATAAAAAATTCCATTTCTCTCGGAAAGGAATATTAATAAGCCCAAAATAGCGGTTTGAATAAGAGAAATCGATATACAAGATGATATATTTCCCAAGATAACGAGCCCCGAAGCAGATTTGCTTACTTCTTTTTGCAGGAAAAATGTTTTTACCTCTCGCTTTGTCCCTTCCTTTCCCTTTAATCTCTTTAGTAAATCAATCAATTCTGCGGTTTGCCGCGCTTCAATTTTATTCTTTATTCTTCTCACAATAAAGTATCCCGCTATTCCAATGCCTACTAATATCATTATTCCGATAAAGCCCCAATATATTATTGATCTAAATGACTCCCCCAGATCGCTTAAAGTGACAATTTCGTCTTGATTTTCATCGCCTTCACTATGCTCTTTTGGATTGCTCAATTCGGACCTGTTATATTCAAAATTTATAAAATTATAATTTCCCGCCTCATCTATTAAAACAAAATAACCTAAAAAATAATTAATATTATCGGGAATGCTAATCGAACCGCTTGAGGACAATTCAACCGAGAAATTAGGTGCGATAAATGTACCGAAAACGGCCAAATCGTCCGTAATCGTGTAATTAATGTATTTTCCATTAGCCGAAATATTAATTAAAGGAGCACCAAAATCGCATACAGAGTTTATAGGAATGCTATAATTATTGCATATAATTCCATTTACTTTAACGGTCTCTGAAAATTCAATGTTAGCCTTAATGTTTGCTTTACCCTCTTGCAAGGGTTCTATTAAATAATAAATACTGTTAAAAGAATTCTTGATTAAAGCATATAGTGTAAAAGTAAAATTCACATTAAAATCATGAGTGGATCCCATATACAAATATAAATCTATTATTTTTCCCTCCGAAATTGGATT
>CAZVTX010000142.1:0-8808 GCA_964629395.1 uncultured archaeon | reverse complement strand
TTGCTTTTAAGATTTGCAAACCAAAGAGAGGGGAGTTCGCCTTTTTTAATGAGGCAAAAACCGAAATGTCTTGTTCCGGGGTCAACTGCAAGAACGATATCATCATGCTCGAACTTAAATAGATTAATTTCTGCGGTTCCTTTTGATACTTTCATGAGAGAATTAAAAAAAGACTCAAAGTTCTCGTTTTTTACCTGAAGGAAAAACGCATTATCTTGAGTTTGATGCAAAACCTCTACATTATATTTGTCAATTAGAGGAAAAATATCATGGTAATTCTCAACTTTTACAATTACATCTTGATACGGAATTATTTTAATTATTTTTACCTTTTCAATAGCTTTAGCAATGGCTTGAGCGATGTCATCCTCATTTTTACCCGAATAAATATCAACATGTAGCCCATCTAAATGAAATGCCTCATAAGCCGCCGAGGCTCCGAGCATATCATACATTTTTATCGATTCCGAACCCTCTCTATTAACGGTTAATCGATGTTTTATACGAGGAACTACTCTTACAGATGCAGAGTTATGCGACGCTCTGCTCATTTTATTGATTGTTATTATTCCTTTTATTTTTGAACCGATAATTTCAAATTCTATTAAATCTTCCAGCCTTTCTTTTAAGAAGTCAAATTGTAAATCACCAAGCGTTTGAATGGTGATCTCATTTTTTTCAAAATAATAATCAAAATTAGGGAATATTTTTTTCATTTTATCGAGTACATCTAAAGCAACTTTGAATTTTATAGGGTCTTTAATTGAAATATAAAATTCCTTTCTCGGCTGAATTTCCGCTAATATACCTACGATTTTTGGCGATATAAATTTCCCTTTATTATATTTAGAGCCGAGATCGAAATTAGGAATTACATTTAAGGATATTTGCACAATATCACCCTCAATTGCTTCCTTTTGAGGGGCGCCTTTTAATGAAAAAATATTTTTTATTTTTATTTTATCGGTAATCCATTGATTTACGGAAATTTTACCTGAAAGCATCCCTATATTAATTAATTCTCCCAGACCTTTTTTTTCTTCAAAACCTAAAACTATAAAAGAGGGATCATCCTCTTTTTTATCCCTTCTTTTAACATAAATCGAAATTTTTTCGATTAATTCTTCAATTCCAAAATTTTCTTTTGCAGAAGTTTCTATAATAATTGGCCGCTTAAGGTCCTCATATTTTTTAAAACCTTTCGAAATTTTCTCTATACTTGCATTTGGTAAATCCATTTTAGTTGCTGCAACAATAAACGGTAAGCCCTTCTCTAATGCTTTTTCAACCAACCAGTAAGTCCTTGCTTGAAATCCCTCCGAGCCTGAAATCACGAGGACCAATAAATCAGCTATTTCTAAACCTAATGCGATACCGCTCTGAAAATCTGCATGTCCGGGACTATCTAATATGTTTAATTGTAAATTTTGTTTTTTCAATAAAAATTGTATTGTTTTTAATGATACCGTTGTGCCATGTGCAAGCTCATAGTCTAATATATCGGGGAATTTTCCTACTATTGCCTCTATTAATGAGCTTTTACCATGTTGTGAATGTCCGGCAAAAAGCACATTTAAAACTCTCGGTCTATTAGGCATCTCGTAAAAATATAATGAAAGATCATATCTAAAATTTCAGATCTTATAATAATTAAAAAAAAGCAAAAAGAAAAAAGAAAATTAATCAAAATTTATTTATCATTTTGCTCTGTGATTTTATCTCTTTTTTGTTTATGTAATTCTTTAGCTTTTTCAGTCAATTCATCATATTTTTCCTTAGTAATAGGAAATTTTAACATAGATATTAAGCCTATCGATAAGAAAATTGTTGGAAAAATGAACATAAGTGCCCGTAAACCAAATCGAGTTGCTTCAGTTGTTATTTTAGGGTCGAATATTGCCCAGCCCACACTATTAAATACAAGAGCGATTGAAAGGAATACCGCCACATTTGTTAATTTTACCATAAAGCCGTTTATTCCATAAAAGCCTCCTTCTCTTCGAACACCATTTTTGAGCTCATCTTCATCAATAATGGCAGAAATAGCAACATCTCTTACTATTAGCGCTCCTGCAAGGCCGATTCCAAAAATAAAAAAGGCAATAAAAGCAGAGAGAATATCACCAATAAACATAAACGGGGATAATGTAAGAATTAAAGTAATGAGTGCTAAGATAAATGCCTTTTTTATACCTAACTTTCTTATAATAATTTTCCATAAAAATACAAATATTGCCGCAGAGATGAAACTTAATGCAAGTAGCATAGATAAAATTGTGGAATCAGTCACATTTAAAACAAAATGGCCGTATAAGGGGACAATTGTAGGAACTAATCCAAAAGTATACCAGAACGCAAATACGCCAACAATATAATACCTGAAAGATTTATTACCGAATGTAAATTTTATCGATTGAAAAAATGAAGGCGCTGATTGAGGATCTTTTGAAAATTCTATACGCTCTTTTATACCGAACTTTATAAATATTGTCGCTGAAATACCGCAGATAATCGAAATTACAATACCCGCAAAGATATAATTGCTTAAATATTTGGGATTATCATATTGGGGAATAAAAAAACTCGGAAGTATAAATGCAATCATTAATGAAATAATTTGGAAAAATTGAACTATGGTATTTGCTTTAACACGCTGCTCTAAATCTCTGAACATTTCGGGAAATAAGGACGTCTGGTTAAGAGACCACATCGTATAAAAGAATTCCCAAACAATAATAATTGTCAGAAAATAGGCGAATATGGCAAGTTGAGATTCGCCTAAAGGAGTCCAGAGGAGAATATTTATTATCAATAACGGATAAATTCCGAGTATTATATACGGAGTGCGACGCCCCCATTTTGTACTTGTTTTATCAGAGATAGCTCCAAGCATAGGATCATTGATTGCATTCCAAAAAGACCAGATTATAAATGCTATTGTAATCAAATTTACATCAAGTCCTACTACGGCATAATAAAACGTGAATATTAAAAAAGTGAAAAATTGAAATAATACGACATCTGTAAAACCCGCTAAACTATATAAAACCGCCGTTTTCGTGGAATATTTGCTTTCATTTTCTTTAATACTATTGTCTGATGACATGATAATAATTATTTTTCAATATTAAAATAAATTTAGATATAAGCCATTATTATTCAATATTTTACAAACATATGAGAAATATACATTGTAAAGCAAATTTTATAAAAGTTTATGAGCCTGCCATACGTTTGGGAAATCGGCTTAATGCTGTTAGGCTCTCATGAAGTAATCGCTCGATTAGTTGTGAACGAATATCTCTATAGTTTTTATCATTCCAAAGATTATTAATTTCATCAGTATCTTCTTTTCTATGATAAAGATCGCCAATTCCCCTATGACCTTCGTAAATTGTCAATTTATAATCTTCGGTGACTAAATGCCGAATTCGACATTTAAGAGGGCCCACCTCCTCATCATGCTCTATATAACAACACTCACGTACTTTTGCATTTGGATTTTCCAATATTGGCGTAAGATCGAGACTATTCATATCGGGTGGGTGCCTTTTTTCCGGGATTTCAAGCAAATTAAGAATAGTTTTAGGATAATCTATTGAGCTAACCAGGGAATTGGATATACCTCCATTAGTTAAATCCGGAACTCTCCAAATCATGGGAATATGGAACTGTCCGTCAAAAGGGCACGGCCCTTTGAAAAGTAAACTATGATCACCCATAAGATCGCCATGGTCGCTCATATATACGATAATTGTATTATCTAATAGGCCTTGTTTTTTAATAAAAGCTAAAATCTCTCCTATAGCCTCATCTAACATCGCTACAGAGGCATAAGTTAATGCAATAAATTTACGGGCTTCCTCTTCATTTGTTTCTCGAACTAATGCATTTTTAAAAACGGGATTTTTTAAAATAGGTCCAAGATAGGGATGATTATAAAGATTTTTAATATCATCGAAATTTGAAGGGAGCACTACTTTATCGGGGGTATATATCTTCTGAAATTTTTCATCGGGATAAACAGGATAATGAGGATCGGGAAATGAACAATGGAGATAAAAAGGCTTTTCTCCATATTCTCCTTTAATATAGCGCTCCAAAAAAGCTAAAGTGCGCTCTTTCACATAAGTAGTATTATATAATTCCGCAGGAATCTCATCGCAAAATAAACTAAAAAGATAATCGTAATTTAAACACTGTTTTCTAACACGCTTAGCATATTCGGGAGATCGCTCCTCTAACCATTCAAGATAATGTCCTGAGCAAACTGAACCATTGCCAACAACTAATTCAACCTTTTCATAACCATAATATGGCAGAGGAAATCGTTCTTTAACAGGATCATTAGTGGACTTTTCAGTAGACCAACTAACGATATCTTCAGCACTTTTGTATTTATGTTTGAAAGGAGCAATCCAGTATTGATGATGTATTTTACCTATTGCAGTAGTGTGCCAGCCTCTTTTCCTTAATAAATTAATTATTGTAGGGATATTTTCATTCAAATTAATTCCATTGCTCCTTACTCCGTGTGCATTAGGATATAATCCTGTGACCATAGATGCCCGATTTGGTAAGCACATTGGATTAGTGCAAAAATGATTTGTAAATAAGACACCTTCATTTGCAAGTCTATCAAGATTCGGTGTTTTTAATACGGAATGTCCCATACAACTCATAAAATCGGCACGATGAGCATCTGATATAATAAAAAGTACATTTTTTTTTTCGGTCATTTTATCAGATTCCAAATATCGTCAAATTTAAATTAAAAAGATATTAAAAAGAAATATTAAAGAAATTATTTAAAAATGTTCATAAAAAATGGGACCAGAAACTTCAACAGGAGGAAAAAAATTAATTTTTGCCGCTGCTTGTATCGGATGGATTCATGATGCGTTTAATCTTACACTTATAACATTTTTAACAGCGGATATTATTGCAGCTTTTAATGTAACAACAGCAGAGATGGGTTGGCTCATTTCAGGACAATTTATCGCTACTTTTTTTGGTGCAATTCTTTTCGGCTCTTTAGCCGATAGGAAAGGTAGAAAGCCATCCCTTATTTATTCTGTCCTTTGGGACGCAATTATAACATCCCTTTCTGCTTTTTCTCCTAATTTTGCGTTTTTATTTCTCACAAGAATTTGCTCAGGAATGGGTGTGAGCTGGGTGTCGGTTATACGTTAGTAGCGGAAACCTTTGGAAAGAAACCGAAGCGGAGGGGACTAGCAGGCGGATTATTGCATAGCACATTTCTAATTGGATTTATTTTGGCGGATATTGTTGCAATATTTATTTTACCTTTGAATTTACCATTTGGTTCTTGGAGATATTGCTTCTTATTTTCACTATTTCCTATTCCGATAATAATAATTTTCCAATTCAAAATGAAAGAATCGGAGATAATGGTTGAATATATTGAAAAAGTTAAAAAGGAAGGAAAAAAAATAAGAAAAGTTCCAATTTTAAATATTTTTAAAAATAAGCGGGATGCTTATCTACTCATAATTTTCATGATTGTTGTTTGGCTTGGACAAGTAGTTTATCATAATTTAGTAGATTTTGCCCCATATTATTTTGAATTACTCGGATATGAAGATTTAGCACGTCAAATGATAATTGTCGTTGGAATTCTCGCAGCACTAATAATTATTTCATTTGGTGCTCTTGCAGACGTCATCGGACGGAGAATTGCATTTTTTATCAGTTCATTAATCGTTTTTATATCATCAATTATCTTTTATATTTCAATTCCAACGGGAAATATTAATAGTTTGGTTTTTGCTTATGTGATATTCGGTTTGGGACAAGGATATATGGGAGTTCAGGGCGTCTGGTTAACAGAAACATTTGCCACCGGAGAGCGCGCTTCAGCGGCATCGACGGTTTATAGCTTCGCACGGGGATTTGCACTGAGCGGAATTATTGTAGGAACTTACGCCAATTTTCTTGTATTATATTACGGCATGAATTCCGCTTTAGCATTAGGAACAGCAATGGGAACAGCACTATTTTTCGCTATACCCATGTTAATCCTTCCTTGGTTTATTCCTGAGACTAAAGGCGTAGAATTAAAGGCATATAATGAAGAATAAATTTTTAAACAATTTTATAATTTTTATAAAAGCCTCCTTTTTCCCTCTTTTGCCTCCAAAAAATCGAGTATAGCTTCTCTAATTTGTACCGCAGGATAAATCGGTTTTTTTTCATTTACAAATTCGAATGCATCAGTCCAGCTCCAGTTTGGATTTTCTTTTAGTATCCAGCCGGTTACAATAGCTCCGCTGCGGGAAATCCCCATTGCACAGTGAACTAAGACTTTATTTCCACATTCTTTTATT
This sequence comes from uncultured archaeon, assembly GCA_964629395.1. GTDB lineage: Archaea > Asgardarchaeota > Lokiarchaeia > Sigyniarchaeales > SOKP01 > CAZVTX01. Next base: position 2,461 of record CAZVTX010000142.1, on the reverse strand, counting down.
TGATAATCTAAAAAATTAAAAATATCGGCAATAATATCAAAAGAGGGATATGTCTCATCCGGGAATCCTTTATATAAATATTCAATTTTATCTGAAGGCGGAGTGTAAAGATTTTCTTCCATTAAATTTACTATTGCCGAGATTCCTTCTTTCTCAATTTTCTTAAAATTCAATCTGGGCCAATAAGCACCAATATAAAGGCTCTCTGTTATTTTATAAATATCATCTAAGTCATGCATTTTAGATTTATCAACTTAATCCGAAAAAATTTATATTAATTTAATATCTTAAATTAATATCTCAATTTTATTTTATCGAATGTATTTACTATGAATATGATGGATTCCAGAGAAATATCGGGCGGGACTAAATTTAAATTATCGCTTTTAATTGGATTGCTTTCAATGTTTTATGCAGAAGTTTTTTCCGGTGCCTCACCTCTTTGGATCATAAATCCCTGGTCTTTAATTGTTACTTTTTGGCTTTATCTTGCACATTGCATATTTTTCCTAAATTTAGCTTTAAGAACGGGAAAAACATCAATCCCTCAATTATACTTATGGGGCGTGTTGTTTGGATTATATGAATCTTGGATTACGCAAGTTGTTTGGGCAGGTTATGGTACCGAAGGACCTACCTTCGGACTGAGTATTGGCGGGATTGCATTAATAGAATTTTGTTCAATGGTATTTTTTTGGCATCCTATTTTGTCATTTATAATGCCGATTTTAACATTTGAAGCATTTATCGTATCAAAAAATCGGGAATCAGATATTATACAAAATTTTGATGATATTATTCCGAGTCATCTGCCTTATCTCTCAAAAGATTCAAAATTCCGATACTTTATTTATTTTTTATTCTTTATCGGCAGTGATATCCTCGCTACAAATTCTTTACTACAAATTATTGTAGTCCTAGGAACTGCTTTACCTTCTATAATTTTAATATATCTTTTTGCAAATTATTATATTAAGAAAAATCCAGAGGTACTTTCAATATATTCACTTAAATTAAATAAAAAAGGTTTTTCAATTGTAACAATTTACCTCATTCTCTTATATATATCGTTATTTTTGCTGTTATCGCCCGGGAGATTTCCAACAACAATATTTCCCGTGGCTTTTATTATAGGATTCTATATCTTTATTGGGATTATTATTTATCTAAGTAAAAACCCCGAAAATATCCAAGAAATCCCGACGAATATTTATAGATCAAAAGATTTTTTTAAATTATTTATTATATTTCTAATTCTCTCGGTTTCTTTCTGTATTTTGTTCTTTATTCCATTTTTATTATTTGTAATATTAATTTTTGGAATAATGATTTTGGGAATCATTATATTTATAATCTTTTTAATAAAAGCATTAAGCGGAAAAAATATATAGATTTTTCTTCAAATTTAAAAAAATTTTTTATAGGTATCATTTCGGCTTCATATCTCTACTTGCGATTACATTTGCACCTAAACCTAAGATATTTTCAATTAAAATATCGCCCATTTTGATCGGAGCTTTAACTATGGTTTGAGCAATAATGTTCAACGCATCGTTTAGTTTATCCTTTAAGATAGGCACATCAGTTCGCACGGGTAATAGGGGCAAAAATCCGTTTTCTACTCTAATAGTAGTTGTAAGAATTCTTTTAGGTTCAAGATATTCCTGCTTTGCGTATTCCAAGCCTCTCTTACATGTATATCCTTCAAAAGTAAGTTCTCCTTTTTCATCTTTTTTAACAGTAATTAAACATCCTGTAGGGCATACAATACATCTTATCTGAGCAACAATTTCACTTTTACATTCTTCAGACATAATTTTTACACCTCTTATTTATTTTCCTCTATTAATACTTCTGGTCTTGGAACAACTTCTACGGTAATCTGCCCACAATCAGGATTAAGATTAACTTTCTTTAAATTTATAGAAATCTCAATCATCTCACTCGGAATTACATGTATTTTATTTCTTTTATAGAAAATGTTATTTTCATGGTCTTTAAACTGAACGACTTTTCTGATTCCCGGCTCCCGAACTCTTAATGTAAAAATCACATCCTTATCAAGATCACTCTTACGGATAAAATCGGGTTTAACATAGTTTACATTTTCACCAGGAATACAATATATAAATTCTTCTTTGCCTCTCTCTTTACCATACCATTTTTTAACATATTCAGCTGCATTTTTTCCCGCTCTTTTTGCTTCGGCGGTGACCATGTCTACTAAATCATGAACCTGTAAAACATTTCCGCAGGCAAAAACGCCCTCGATTGTTGTTTCCAGGTTATTATCAACTTTAGGGCCATTATTAGAAGATAATTCTGCCCCTGCTTTAATCGTAAGTTCATTTTCCGGAATAAGCCCGACTGACAATAATAATGTATCACATTCGATAAACCTTGCTGAACCGATAATTCTATCAAAATTTCTGTCTACTTTTTCGATTGTTACGCCGCGAAC
>CAZVTX010000141.1:0-8821 GCA_964629395.1 uncultured archaeon | reverse complement strand
GGGAATCCGTTAGGATATTAAGAGAGAGAAAAGTTCCATTCGTAATTGCCGCAAATAAAATTGATCGTATTTCAGGGTGGAAACCTAATAAAGATGCTGATTTTTTAGACACATATAAAAAGCAAAAACCGCATGTTAGAGAATATCTTGATGAAAGAATTATGCAAATAAGCATAGATTTTTTGGAGGAAGGCTTTAAAGGAATAGATCGATATGATAAGATTAAGGATTTTACGAAAAAAGTTGCTATTGTTCCTACAAGTGCAAAAACAGGAGAAGGAATCAGTACATTATTAATGATATTGATGGGTTTAGTTCAGACTTATTTAACCAAGAATTTAAAATTCTCGGAAGGCCCCGCTAAAGGTGTTGTACTTGAAGTTAAAAAAGAGAAAGGCTATGGAAAAACTATGGACGTATTAATTTATGATGGGATTGTAAAGAAGGGAGATACTTTTATTGTAGGCGGTTTGGAAAAACCAATTAAATCCAAAATTCGTGCTCTTTTTACACCAAAGCCCTTAGATGAGATAAGAGATCCAAGACAAAAATTTGATTCCAAAGATATGATAAGTGCCGCAGCGGGATTCAAAGTATTAGCTCCTGATATTGATGATGTGGTTGCTGGTTCACCTTTTAGAGTTGTTTGGGATCCTAAGGATGAGGAAAAAATATATCAGGAAATTGAGGATGAAATTCAGAGGATAAAAATAAAAACCGAAAAGGCAGGTGTAGTTCTTAAAGCAGATACTCTTGGTTCCCTTGAAGCCTTAGAGAATCATTTTTCCAAGAATGGTGTGAAAATAAGCGTTGCAGATGTAGGTCCAATTAAAAAGGAAGATATTATGAATGCTGTTATTGTAAGGGATTTAGATCCTTATTCCGCCGTTGTTTTAGGCTTTAATGTACCCGTATTACCCGAAGCAAAAGAAGAAGCATATAAAAATAATATTAGAATATTTACCAATAATGTTATATATAGATTACTTGAAGATTATCTTGAATATGCAGAAACTCGGAAAGCTGAAGATACTGCTAAAGGTTTAAGTGAACTCATTTTACCCGCAAAAATAAAAATGTTACCAGAATATATTTTTAGAAATTCTAATCCTGCAGTTTTCGGTGTAAGAATTGAAGCGGGAACATTAATGCCTAAAGTTCCTTTAATCACTGCAGAAGGAAAAAGAATTAAAAGGGTACATCAAATACAAGATAAAGGAAAAAGTCTTGATAAAGCAAATCAAGGTGATGAAGTTGCAATTTCAATAAGGGGTATTGAAATTGGGAGAGATATAGGTAAAGATGAGACTTTATTTGTTTATGTCCCCGAATCTCATGTAAGACAATTAATGGGTAAATTTGTTGATGAATTAACAACTGATCAAAGAGCCGCATTAAAAGAATATGTAGAGCTTATGAGAAAGAAAGAGCACCCATGGTGGGGTATGTAATAATATAATTATTAAATACACTTAAATTTAATTCGCATAAATAATATATTAATTAAAAAAACTCATCAATATTACGTTTTTCATGCCTTCTATAAACGAGATCTTCAGCGAAGTCATTCAGAAAATAGTCCCTACTCAGAAGGAACTAGATATTATTAATTCTATAGTTAAAGAATTAAAACAAATTCTAAGTAAAAAAGCTAAGGAATTAGGAATTAAATTTACCGAAATGGAGCCCCAAGGATCAACGGGCGTTAAGCAAACTCAACTGAAAAATGATTTTGATATTGATTTTTTTATAGGATTGCCGTATGATGATTATAAAAATAAATATAAAGGACTTAGTAAAAGTCAAATAAAAAAGGTTTCAAAAAAAGAGTTTTTAGAATTATGTAATAACTGGATTTTAAAAGCTCTTATAGGTGAAAATTTTAAAAATCCAAGACTTTTATATGCAGAGCATCCATATGTTACGGTCAATTATAAAAATTCCGAAGTTGAATTAAAAATTGATATTGTTTTATATTTCGATTTACCTTTAGAATATATTAGAGAGAAAGGTCCTATAACTGCCGTAGATAGATCCCCTTGGCATGGAAAATTTATTAAAGAAAATCTTACGGATAATCAAAAAAATGATGTGCGTCTGTTAAAACAATTTTTTAAAGCCTGTCATAGCTATGGTGATAAAAGTGCTATTGGAAAAGTAGGCTTTATAGGGTATAGTGCAGAATTATTAGTATATTATTTAGGAGACGCTTTATCTGTTTTTAAAAAATTTTCCGAATTAAAAGAGATACCATTGGATTATTTTAACCGAAGTAAAAGGGATTTGAAAAAAAACCCACGTTTTCAAAATGATGCCTTATTAATAATAGATCCTATCGATAAAAATAGAAATGTTGCTTCTGCAATCTCAAAAAGAGCTTATGATTTTTGTGCCTCAAGGATTTTGGAATTTTTAAAAAAACCTAATTTAGATTTTTTTGAGATTAAACCAATCCCATTAGTAGAGATAAACGATAAAGAAGATCCAATCTTAACCAAGATTTTTATCATAGAACTTAAAAATGAAGATGCAGAACGCCATTATACCATTAATAGAGATAAATTGTATAAATTAGGAGAAAGTATAAAGGCTAACGGAGAAAAAGAATATTCGCATGATGAGAGATTCGGAACAATTATTTTTGAAATATATTTTGAGGATTTAATACAAGAATATAATATTGCTTTTTATTGCGAGAACCCGAATATTAGTGAATATTATCTTAGAAGAGGGCCTCCTATAAACCAAAAGTCTCATGTTAAAAAATTTATTGAAAAAAATCCAAATTATATCGAAAAAGATGGATTTTTATGGACAAAAACTAAAAGAAAATATACTAATTTTAAAATATTTCTAAAAGATTTTATTAAAGAGAAATTACCTCCGAATTTCCGAATTATAAATTTATCAGAAGCAAGAGAAGTCAAAACTAATTCAGGCAAAAGAACTATAACTGTTTTAAAAGATATGGTTTTGCCGCTTTATATAAAAAAATAATTAAAAGATTAAAAGTACTTAAAACGAATTATAATATGATTATGAATGAATTAAATCAAGAAATTTCAGATTCAAAATTATCAAAATATTATAAAAGATATGGTTTAGATAAGACTAAATGGTTTTTAGACTCAACCGAGAATCATGTAGTTGATAAATTTTTTAGTCCTATATTAAAAATATTAACTAATGATAATTGTTTAAGTATTTTATATAAGTATCGAACTTCAAAAATCAGAAAAATCCCTCATTTCCTTTTAGATGTGGCAGGAGCAAAACTGGAAAAAGGCTTAGGTATAACAGAAGTTTCTAAGTTATGTATGTTTGGAAAGAAAGGATGTAAAGGAAAGCGCTCCACAATAGCAAATTCTCTTAATCCCGTTTTAAGGAATTATATTATTGGATGGAAAAAAAGGCAAGATAATAAAATTAAAATTCCAAAAAAAGTAAGAAAACGCGAAAAATTACCTGAAATCTGGAAAGGATGGAAAAAATTAAGAGATGAGATATGTCCAAATTTTAATTTAAAATTTGATCCTAAAAAAGATAAAACGATAAAAATTCTACCTCATGACGAGCTCACACCAAAAGAAAGAATAAATAGACTTGTAGAATTTAAGGATGTTGACCGCATCGGGATTGGTTTTTCATTATCACATGCAGTCTCCTTTATTGGTGCTCAGCCATCTCATGATATCGGTGGATTGTGGCAATATGCGTTCGGTCCCGGAAATAAAATGGCTAAAGCAGCATTAAATTCATGGATAAGATTAGGCGGACTTGATTTTTTGCCGAGCACTATGATGCCGATGGCAAATCCTTATCCTGAAACTCATTCACCGTTTTATTATAATTGGGAACCACCTACGGATACGATATATGAGCAGTTTATTGAAAAAGAAATAATTAAAGTATACGATGGAATCTTTGATTGGGGCTTATCATCTTTAGCACAAGAAGTTGCTAAAGGAATAATGTATCGTGCATTAATCGGAGTTCGTGAATTAATTAAAGCATCACTCGGGTTTGGTAAATATTTTGGTAAAGATTTTCAAAAAATATTTGAATCTTATGCGGGAAGTATTTTTGCTCTTTGGGATATAATTCCAATGGCACGAGGTATGGTTCCTTTCTTTAAAGATTTGAGAAAATGTCCAGAAAAGATTATTGAAGTTTTTGAGTTTTTAGAGCCAGGTTTGACTGAGTTAGGCTTAGCTTTAGCAAAAATAACCAAAGCTAAATATGTTTTGATCGGTAATTCCAGGGGCTCTAATAGCTGGATATCACCTAAATTGTTCGAAGAGGTTTTCTGGCCGAGCCAAAAAGCTACGTGTTTAAAAATAATAAAAGCTGGTTTTAAATTATGTGCACATCTGGATAATGACTGGACTGAAAATATGGAATATATGCTAGAATTACCGAAACATTCGGGATTTTTCCATCTTGACCAAGCAGATTTGCCTAAAGTAAGAGAGATTATAGGCGATCATTTTTGTTTAATGGGTAATCTTCAACCCGCAATAACAACCGGTTCTGGACCAGAAAAAGTTTATGAAGAATCTAAAAAACTTATTCAAAATTGCGGGAGTGAGGGGGGATTTATTCTTGCGACAGGTTGCGAAGCACCTGCTGCAATCCCAATTGAAAATTATTATGCCGCTAAACGTGCTGTTTTAGATTATGGATATTTTAGAAAATAGAGAATTAAATTCTATGAAAAAGATAAAAAAAGATAAAAAAACCAACAAAGGTTTGATTATTTTTTTTCTAATAAATGGCTCATTTATATTTCTAATCTTTAGTCCTTATATTTCTAATCTTTATAATGCTTGGCTGGATGATCAATTTCTTGAAGGCATTGATAAAAAAATTAATTCTGTAAGGAAAAATGACTTTAAAATTTTAATAAAATATGTTAATGGGACTCCCTTATCAAATGTGGAAATTAATTATAATCTAATAAAACACGATTTCTATTTCGGATGTAATATTTTTGAATTTGACATTCTCGATAATCAAGAAGAGAATGATTTATATAAAAATTATTTTAAAAATTTATTTAATTTTGCAACTTTGCCTTTTTATTGGAATCGCTATGAACCAAAAGAGAACGATTATCCTCTTGATTCCTGGCTCGAAAATATTACGATTTGGTGTAAGGAAAATAATATAACAACTAAAGGCCATCCTTTAATATGGAGGAATTCTAATTTAATACCTGACTGGGTTGACCCTTATGATAATGATAAGATTTCTGAGGTTTTAAAAGAAAGAATTGAAAGTGTGATGACAAAATATAAGGGAAAAATTGATGTTTGGGATGTTGTTAATGAGCCTACGCATTTACCATCATTTGGAAGTCTCTCCGTAGAACAATACGTTTATAAATGTTATAAATGGGCACATAATGCTGACCCAAATGTTTTATTGACGATCAACGATTATGGCATTATCGGACATGATTTTGGATATGGTCCTTATTATAATTTAATCTCACGCTTACTTGATAAAGATGTCCCCATTAAATGTATTGGAATGCAAGGGCGTGAGCCACGAACCGATTGGATTCCCGCAATTGAAATATGGAATACTTTAGAAGCTTATTCGATTTTTGATTTACCTATTCATATAACCGAATTTACCTGTCCTTCTTCGGGTTTTCCAATAACAAATTCATGGAAAAAAGGAACCTGGACAGAAAAAAATCAAGCGGAATATGCGGAGAGATTCTATAAAGTGTGCTTTAGTCATCCGAGCGTAGAAGCAATAATTTGGTGGGATTTGTATGATGGGCGTTCATGGGTTAAAAATGGAGGCTTAATAAACGAAAATTGGGAAAAAAAAGAAGTCTATAATCGTTTAGACAACCTTATTAATAAAGAATGGCATACAGAAGGATCCGGCACTACAGATTCAAAAGGTTATTTGAAATTCAATGGATTTTACGGCTATTATAATATTTCGATTCCAATTTTAGGAATTTCCCGTCAAATATATGCACAAAAAGGAGGAGATACGACTTTCGAGATAATAATTTAAAGATTTAATTAAAAAGGTGAAATTATAACGAAATTTAATGAATTTTGGGAGGATATCTATTTATTTTTAATAAAGCCCTCTAAAACTGCTTCAGAATTGTTAGAATTAGATCCGAAATTATTCTCATCTAAAAAATATGTTAAAATTTCTTATTCTTTTATTATTTATTATTGTATTTTATTCGCTTTCATTCTTTGGTTTTTTCTGTATTATCCTGAGCCCTTATATTATGGTATTTCTGGGAAAGATTTTCAATCAGATGTGCCGGAAATGGTAATAGACAATCCTCTTCTCTTTCTCTTAATATTAATGGGATCAAATTTATTGTTAATTTTTTTCTTTGATTATCTTTTATTTACTAAAATAGGATTCAAGTTACTAAGTAAGTTCAAACTAAGAAAAAATAATCGTCAAAATTTAGATGAAAATAATCGAAAATCTCCCTTAATGCTTTATAATTATAGATTTCTTATGATTTTTTCATTTGGACCTCTATTATTTTTAATTCCATTAATCACTTTATGGATTTTCTTTTTTGAAAAATTACATTTTACGAAGCCCATATATCCGCTAATTGATCTAAATCCCCAAAATGTAATAATATTAACGCTGATTTTTATATTATATTTTTGGAAAATACTAATAGAATTTAGAATCAATAAAGTCTTTTTTAAAACAAATAATTTTTACTCATTTTTACCTTGCATTATTAAAATAGCGTTATTAGCAATTTTATTGTTTGTTCCTTTCGCTCTAAACGATATTATTTTCAAAACATTTGTAACAGTTTGAAAAATTGAGAGAATGATGATTAAACTAGCCAAATTAATAAAATTTTTATGGTTTCACGCATTTTAATCAGTATTAATAACTTTAGAAAATAATTTTGAGTGATTAGTTCATGGTAAAAGTAAAAAACCCCGAAGAGATTCAACATCTCATAATGTCCGGGTCTTACGAGAAGAAGAGAATCTTTTCTATAGTTGCACATATTGATCACGGTAAAACTACGGCATCTGATTATCTAATGAGGCGTGCTGGACTCATGAGACCAGAAGATGCGGGTCAACTTCAAATGACTGACAGTGATGAGGAGGAACAACAGAGAGGTATTACTATCTTTACAAGTGTAGTGCTCTTAGCTTTTAAGGATCCAAGAAAACCCGACGATGATGAAGAATATTTATTTCAGATTAATGATACACCTGGGCATATTAGTTTTACAGGTGAAGTATCCCGTGCTCTAAGAGGTTCGGATGGTGCAATTATTCTTGTTGATGCACTTGAAGGGATTATGACTCAAACAGAAACAAATATAAGATTGGCTGTTGGAGAAGAATTGTGTAAACCTGTATTGTTCATTAATAAAGTAGATCGATTAATTAGTGAATTAAAATTAAGTCCAAAGGACACTTTCGCTAAAATAGATGATATTACAAGAAAAGTAAATGATTTAATAAAGAAAGTTAGACCTAAAGGAGAACAATTTAAAAATTGGGGTGTAGATTTTGCAAAAAATAGTGTAGCAATTGGTTCTGCAAAGCATGGCTGGGGTTTTACCTATGAAATTCTTTTAGAGAAGGGTCTTAAGCCTCAAAAAGTATTTGAGAAATATAATGAAGGAGATATTCAATGGTTAAGAGATAATCTTCCCTTAGATGAAAGTTTGCTGAGAATGGTTGTCGATCATTTGCCAGACCCAGTAACAGCCGCAAAATATCGGATTCCAAAAATTTGGGGTGGAGATTTAGATTCAGAATTAGGTCAAGCTTTAATGAAAAGCGATCCTAATGGTCCTTTATACGGTATGATAACAAAAATCTTTTTAGATCCAAAGAAAAATTACCAAGCTACACTAATTGGAAGAGTTTTTTCGGGTACATTCCATCAAACGGATTCTATTTATTTAATTAACAGTAGAACTGTTAATCGGGTGAAACGTTTAGGCGTAATGGAGATTACGGATATATTGGATATGCCTAAAGTACCCGCAGGAAATCTTTTCGCGTTATATGGTTTTATATGTCCTTCTGGAGAGACATTTATAAACGCTAAAAATGTTCCTAAAGATAAAGAAGAAGCAGCGCGATTACCATCATTTGAAAAAATAAATTATGCATGTAAAGCCGTTGTTTCAAGGAGTATAAAACCGCAAGATCCTCATGATTTAGCTAAATTAGGCGAAGTAGTTAGCAAATGGCTTCAAGCAGATCCAACAGCAGAATTTAGATTAGATAAAGAGTCTGGCGAATATATTCTTAGCGGAATTGACCCCTTGCAAATAGAAATTTTAACTAAAAGAATTCATAATCAGGTTAAAATAGATGTCGGAGAGCCGATTATCGTTTATAGAGAAACGATTACAAAGAGAAGTCAAGAATTTCACACAAAATCATCAAATGGTCATAATAGGATTCTTTTATATTTAGAACCTTTAGATGAAAAAACAATGGAATTATTAGATTCAGGAAAAGTTTTTGAGATGCAGGATGAAAAAGAGCGGGCAAAAATCCTCAGAGAAGAAGCAGGTTGGGATACAAAAGAGGCAAGAAGAATTGTAGATATATATAAAGGAAATATGTTTGTAAATGGAGCTACGGGTCTACAAAGATTTGATCGTGTTAAAAATGACCTTGTTAGTGCCTTTAGAAATTGGTGTGAAGAATGTATTTTAGCAAAGGAACCTGCTATGGGCATTAAAGCAACTTTCATTGATTTAGTAGTTCATGAGGATCCAAGACATACTCAATTTGCACAGACATCGGGTATGATGTATGCAGCATTA
>CAZVTX010000140.1:0-8865 GCA_964629395.1 uncultured archaeon | reverse complement strand
ATGTATTTTTGCTAATCTATTAAATTTTGATTTAAATTTCGGACTTAAAAGTGTTCCTCGAGCATCACGAGATCCTTTTATAACTGTTCGAGGACCTATAGGACTATAAACACGTTCAGTACTCTTGCGTTTTTGGATCTCTTCTTGGGTAAATGCCCTTCTGGGAGATGTATCTAAAATTCGCGAATGTACATATCCGCAATTTAAACAGACATAGAATCCATCTTCTTGAGAAATTTTTGGAGAATCACAACATTCTTCATCCTCCGGATTTTCATCAATGAAATCATTGTCTCTTCTATCGAATTTCATAATTAAAATTAAGTATGAATTAAAAATTTACTTTGTAATCTTTTATAATTTCACACTTATATAAATGTTTAGATTTTAAGCAATCTAAAAATAATTAAAAAAAAGAATAAATATAAAAATGGCAATTTTGATATATTAAAAATTTAAGGAATTCCTTCGCAACATCCTGGGATGCTAACTCCCGCAGCAGCCATGCTTAATCCATAAGCGATGGTAAGCAAAATTGCCAAAGAAACCATTACTTTTTTATCGAAATCCATAAGTATCACTTTATTTAGTTATTTTGAATTAAGAATGTTATAATTCAATTTGATTTTATATATTTAAAGAGCAAGATTTTTTATATATTAATGGAAATAATAAAAAGAAGTTCACCTTATATTTATTATAACAAGGTCACAGTATTGAGTTACAATGTCCAAAGAAATTCAACGAGTAGTTAATATTTTTTCGAAATTTTTAGATTCAAAATTTTTAGAAAAATTAAGTTCTCTTAAAAAAGGAAAAGAGGATGAGATTACTGTTTTAGATCGAATTTTAAAACTTCCGATTTATGCATATAAATTTTTAACCGAAAAAGAAGCTAAAATTTTGGAAGATATTCTTGACATTCACGATATTGAAGAAGCCTCAATCCTCAATCCTGCAGATCCTTTTGAAAGATTAATCTCATTAGAATCAACTGCAGATCCTATAAAAGCTACGGAGATGAGGGAAAAATTAAAAAAACAAATTGAGGTTTTAAAAGATAAATTTCCTAATTTGGAATATAATCTAAAAAAGACAATTACAATTAGTTCTTTAATTAAAAATTTTAAAGAAACTAAAGAAGTTCCGAAAAAGAGAGATCAAAAGATTATTGTTGTAGGGTTAGATAATGCTGGAAAGACCGCGATAATAAATAAATTCGGTAATAAATTAAATATTAAGGATTTGGCGGAATTAAAGCCCACTAAGGGTATTGAACGCCAGAAGCTAGAAACAAAGGATTTAGATTTAATAATATGGGACTTCGGAGGTCAAGAACAATATCGGCAACAATATCTTGAAAATCCCGAAAAATACTTTTTTCAATCTGATTTAATTTTATACGTAATCGATGTGCAGGATTCGGAGAGGTTTGATCAATCTCTACAATACTTCGATTCTATATTAGATATTTTAATAACTTTGGAAGAAAACCCGTATTTTATAATTTTTATACATAAAGTTGACCCTGATATTAAAAATGATCCCGAAATTCTTTTGAATATTGAATATCTAAAAGAAAAAATTAAGGAAATATTTGATTCAAAAACTCAAACATTTGATTATGAGATCTATCTAACATCTATTTATTAATTAATCTCAAATGAACCTAAATTTTCCAGATATATAAAAGAAATTATGAAAAATAATATCTCCCTTACCGACCCTACACTTAAAAAAATTGACGGGTTGGGAAAGATTTTAGAAGAGACCATGAATGCGATTATCAAATTATCGGAAAGTTTATCACAACAATTAGCTGATATTGATGAGAGATTACGGGCAATTGAGAGCGGTGCTGTTCAAATACAGGGACTTGATCAATTAAAAAAGCCTGAAATTCCAACACCAACAGAATCTCCTCAGAATATTCGATCAAGTGTATTGGATGAATTAAGGCAACTTTTTGCGAAAAAAAAACGATTGAATCTCTAATTATTATTTTCTAAAAAATTTATTCTCAAATACCTTAAATAATGCTGAAAAAATAATTGCTATGAATACACCTATACATAATATTGTATACCAAGGTTCAGTAAATATTTGAGGATTTAATTGCTTATAGTAAATTGTGTGAACTGAAAAACGTTCTAAATAGATTATAATTTCATAGAATAAAGGTGCGAATATAAAATAAGATAACATAAATCCGAGGATCCCCAATAATGAGCCAATTAAAACATCACTAGGATAATGTACGCCTAAATATATCCGGGAAAAAGATATTAATATCGTAAAAAAAATAAAGAAAATCATTAAAAATAATGAATTAGAGAGAAAACTGATTAAAAGACCTTGAGACATAATATTATAACAATGCCATGAGGGAAAGCTGCCTGATTTTTGTTTACGTTCCAAAAGTTTTACATTTGGCATTATTTCAAATGGTCTTGGTCGCTTTATTCCTTCTTTAAAAGGAACTATTAAGCATAATCCCATCAAAAATGTTGTTCCAAAATTAATAAGCAAAAAAGGATCGTACCAAATAAAGAGAAAATAAGCCAGAATCAGAAGCCAAATAGTTTCTCTTCCGAAAAAGGATATAAATTTCAAAATATATGTTAATATGGAGCCTCCAATACCATTATATTTTAAAAGTAATTTTTGATCCCATTCTTTAACTTTATAAAAAAATTCTTTAATTTCCATTTTTTTTAACCTATTATCGAATCTTATTTATAAATTCATAAGCTTCTTTAACTTTCTTGATGGAATTTTTGAAATATAAAAGATCATGACTATCTGAGCCAACAAAAAATTTTGCACCTTTTTTTGCTAAAAATTTTACCACATTCTTGGAAGGAAAAGTTCTATTTAAGGGATATTTATAACCTGATAAGTTATATTCAATTTTAATATTGTTTTCTATACATAATAATCCCAATTCGATTATTCGATCATTTGATATATCTATTTCAGGTCCAGGAACAATATCATTTAAATTAATATATCTAAAAATTGTATCTAAATGGCATATATTTTTAAAAATCTTAGATTTAATCATTTTTTCCATCAAATAAAAATAATCATCAACAATAGTTTTTAAATCCTTTTTTTTAAGTAATTCTAGTAATTTTACTCTAGTAGTTACAGGATAACCATAATCTGTTTCATGTATCGTTCCTGCAATAAAATCGAATTGTTCACCGTAATTATCCATGAATTCTCTTAACTTATTCTCTTTTTTATCATAATAATCCACTTCTAATCCGCTTAGTATAAAATCATATATTTCTTTAATTTTATCTATTTCTTCTAAGTATTGTTCAATTTTATTTTCGTAAAATGGATAATTTGGATCATTTTCTATATAATATAATTCATAATGATCGAGAAAACAAATATTTATTTTATATTCTTCAGCAATTATAGCATAATCATCGAAAGTTGGCCCGAAATTTGCAATATCATGACTCCAACGCGTATGAACGTGAAAATCAGTGTATTTAAATTTCATAAGGCCAAATATTTTTATTATTATTAAAGAAAAAAATGAAGCAAAATAAAAGAAGTTAATCAAAAAAAACTTCATAAAATAATTCTTTTTCGCCAAATTCGGGAGGTGTTATTTTAGTTCTCCCTCCTTTTTTAATGATATGTATTGTTTGCTTATTTTCAATATGAATATTCCCGTAAAATCCTCTTATTCCTTTTTCTTTTGCTACGATAATTAGATGATGGTATAGAAATGATGCAATTCCCTTACCTCGCCACTCCTTTTTCACTATAAAATCGAATTCAGCCATATTATTATTAGGATTATAATGATAAGAAGCAGTTCCAACCATTTCTTGTTTATCAATTTCTCCTATAAATGCACCTATAGAGAAAACATTCTCATAATCTATATTTACTTCATATTGAGTTTTAGAATGTGTAAACTCTTTTCTAACTTCAAAAAATCTTAAATAACGATCTTTTTCATCAAGAGAATAATATAGATCTTTAAGCAATGGTTCATCAGTAGGCTTTAAAGGTCTGACATAAATTTTTGCCCCATCATGAGTTTTAAAGAATGTTTCATATTGTTTTGGATAAATACAAATATTTCCTTTGACATCACATGCAAGAATTTGGTCAGAATATACATAATTCAATTTTTTGGCTTCTTCTAAGAGCCATTGTCGAAATTTGGGATGAGCTATACAAATAAGTTCTAATGCACGTTCTCTTATCGTTTTTCCATGTAGATAGGCAACACCCCATTCGGTAACAACATAATGAACATCTGCTCTGGTAAGAAGGACACCTGCACCTTCTTTTAGTCTTGGGACAATTTGTGATTGGGTTCCATCAATAGATGTAGATGGTAAAACAATTATTGGTCTTCCTTCCTTAGAATAAGCAGCACCACGCATAAAATTAACAGTCTCACCGATTCCCAAGTAAAAATTATACCCCGGTTTAGAGGCATTTACCTGTCCCGTTAAATCAATTTCCAAAGCTTGGTTTATACTTACCATTCGCCGATTCATACTAATATACTTTGGATTGCATACATAATCTGTTGGATAAAACTCGATATAAGGATTATTATCAATAAAATCGTACAATTTTTTAGTTCCTAAAGCAAAACTCGTTATAATTTTTTCGGGATGAAAATTTTTTTTACGACATGTCAAGACAGTGTTTTCAATTAGAGGGATGATATTATCGGTAATGAAATGACTGTGCATACCAAGATCCTTTTTATCCATTAAATATTTTAAACATAAATTAGGAATATTTCCATTTCCGATATGAATTGTAGATTTATTAGGTATGATTTTAGCGACATTCATACCGATTCTCTCGCCTACTTCTCCCCTTTCTTTAAAATGGAACTCAATTAAAGGTGCCTCATTATATATAAAATAATCTATTTCCTTCATATGAATAAAACTATTACCAAGAGTCCTCGGCATTAAAGGATTGATTTCTGCAATGGTTATATATGCGGATTGGGCAATTGGTTTTGCAATATCAACATTAATCCCGAAAGAACAAAATCCATATCTGTCGGGAGGTGTAACTTGAATCAATGCAACATCGATATATTTTCTACCCGATAAAAATAGATCTGGTATTTCAAAAGCATGAATCGGAGTATAATCCGCTTGTCCTGAATTTATCTCTTCTCTAAGCGTGTTTCCAATAAAGAGAGCATTATGTCTGAATAGATCCTCTCTCTTCTTATCAAAATATTTCTCCGGACCAATAGTGAAATAATGTATAATTTCGGTATCATATAATTTCTCCGATTGGCGAATTAATTCTGCCGTTAAAGCTCTTGGTTCAGAACAAGCAGTATTGATAAAAACTCTATTACCGGGAATGATCTTTCCTATAGCTTCTTCGGGAGTGGTTTCCTTATGCTTCCATTTTTCACGCCAATTTACATCTAATGAATCAATATGTTCCATTTTAATCAATATTTCTCTAATTTTGAAATAAAAAAATCATTAATTCAGTATTTGTTATTTATAATTTTTAATTTTGTTATTGCTAAATCTTCATTTTCTAAATTATAAACCATTTATTTAAAAATAATGTTTGCTTATAAGGAAATCATTAATTTAATTAACAATAAATTTATGAATATATCTTTTACAAGATGTTTATTGGGAAAAACTTTAAAGTTTTTAAAAATTTATCTAATAAACACATCTCTTTTATGCAAAATTAAATAATAATTTTAAGAAGTGGAAAATTATGGCTGAAGATAAAAAAATGGAAAGTATATTGAAAGAAGGACGTGTCTTTGACCCCCGAGAATTGAATCCAGAATTCGCCAAAACCGGATTATCTTTTGAAGAATATAAAAAACTTTGGCAGAGAAGTATCGATGATATGGAAGGCTTTTGGGATGAACAAGCAAAAAGATTAGACTGGTTTAAACCCTATGAAAAAGTATGGGAAAAAACCGAACTTTTTCCGGGAAAATGGTTTGTAGGCGGCAAACTTAATGCTTGTTATAATTGTTTAGATCGTCATGTAAAAGCAGGAAAAGGTGATAAGATAGCTCTTATTTGGGAAGCTGATGAACCTGGCAAGGCAAAAAAATATACTTATAAAGAACTTCTCTCCGAAGTATGCAAATGTGCTAATGCTATGAAAAAATTGGGTATTAAAAAAGGTGACAGAGTAACTATCTGGCTTCCAATGATTCCAGAATTGGCAATTATTATGCTTGCATGTGCCAGATTGGGCGTAATACATTCAATAGTTTTTGGGGGGTTCTCAAAAGAGGCCGTAAAAGATAGAATAGAGGATTCTAATTCTCGATTATTATTTACGAGTGATGAAACCGTTAGAGCAGGTAAATTCTATCCTAAAATGGCGGATGTTGTTCAGATTATTGATGATGTTCCCACTATTGAGCATGTTATTGTTGTAAAGAGATCAGGACGAGAAGTACCTCATACCGATAAAGATATTTGGTATCATGAGTTTATAGCAAATGAAAGTGATGAGTGCGAATGTGAGGAAATGGATTCTGAAGATACGTTGTTTATTTTATATACAAGTGGAACAACAGGTAAACCTAAAGGTGTTAAGCATACTACTGCAGGATACATACTTTATACATCTTTTACACATGAATATGTCTTTAATTATAAAGAAGGCGATATTTGGTATTGTACAGCAGATATCGGATGGATTACGGGACATAGTTATATTATTTATGGTCCTTTAACTAATGGAGCAACAACTTTAATGTTCGAAGGTGTCCCTACTTATCCTGATGTTGATAGGTTCTGGCAAATTATTGAAGAACATAAGGTAACACATTTCTATACTGCCCCAACGGCAATTAGATCTTTAATGCGACATGGAGACGAACCAGTTAATAAACACGATTTAAGTTCTCTAAAAGTATTAGGTACAGTAGGCGAACCTATAAATCCAGAAGCATGGATGTGGTATCATAAAGTGGTTGGTAAGGAAAGATGTCCTATTGTTGATACTTATTGGCAAACGGAGACGGGTGGTTTTATTATGACACCCATAGCTACTGCTACTCCAACTAAACCTGGTTCTTGCTGCTTCCCTGCCTTAGGTATTAAACCTGTAATTTTTGATATGGAAGGTGAAGAAGTAAAAGAACCGAATGAAGGAGGCTATTTCTGCATGGCACAACCGTGGCCTGGAATGCTGAGAGACGTTTGGGGTGATACCGAACGATTTATCTCTACTTATCTATCAAAATATCCTGGTTATTATTATACTGGCGATGGTGCACGCCGTGATGAAGATGGATATTACTGGATTCTCGGACGTTTAGATGATGTTATTAAAGTCTCAGGTCATAGAATTGGAACTATGGAAGTTGAATCTGCAATTGTAAGTCATCCTAAAGTAGCTGAAGCAGCTGTAGCACCATTCCCCCATAAAATTAAAGGTCAAGCAATTTGGGCATATGTAACCTTGATGGAAGGTGTTGAGAAATCTGAAGAATTAGCTAAAGAAATAAAAATGCACGTAAGAAAAGAAATTGGTCCAGTATTTGTTCCTGATGTGATCCAGTTTGCTGATGCACTCCCTAAGACTCGAAGCGGTAAAATCATGAGGAGAATTTTAAAAGCTATAGCATCTGGAACCG
The DNA here is from genome assembly GCA_964629395.1 of uncultured archaeon. GTDB lineage: Archaea > Asgardarchaeota > Lokiarchaeia > Sigyniarchaeales > SOKP01 > CAZVTX01. The sequence continues at coordinate 1,223 of CAZVTX010000140.1, read as the reverse complement.
ATATCGGAAATACTACTACTTTAGCAGATCCTTCTGTGGTTGATAAACTTTTAGAAGAACGTAAAAAAATGAATATTGAAATTGGAAAGTAATTTAGTAATTATTTTATTTTCTTTTATTTTGTTTTTTATATTTTAAACGAAAATTATTAAGATAAATACAATTCCTCCATGTAAAATAGCACAAGAAATTTGATCTGATTTAATTCTTAAAATACTTAATAATAACGCCATTATAAAAACAAAAATATAATAAATACCAAATCCATCAAATGGAAGATAAAATAGGTGCGTCAATGTGAATATTAAAGCAGTTAAAAATATCGTTTTAATGAAATTATCTTTTACAAGTTGAGAAATATGATTTTGGATGATTCCTCTAAACATAGATTCTTCATAAAAAGCTCCTAAAATGCTAAAACATAAAGCTACAATTATTTTTCCTATGCTAATTGTTAAGGAGATTCTAATATTTCCTAAAATTACAATTAGCGGTATCATTAATATAAGCGGAATGAAACATAGTAATCCATAAATGATGCTTTTTTTTACATTTTTCGATTCCCAGCCTATATCTTGAAAAGTTAATTTTTCTACTTTGACTACATAAAACCAAGTCAGAAAAAGCCCGAAAAATGTAAGTATCAAATAAAAGATAACATCATCTTTTAAATAAGGCATTATTCCTATTGTTTCGGAAAAAAAGGTTAATATAAATCTCACGATAAATAATAACAAACTAAGAGCTAAAATTATTTTTACAATATTTTTCTCTTTATCTCTATTCAATTTCAGAATTATAATATAAAATACTAAAGCAATTGGAATTACGATTAAGAAATATAGGAGATTAATTATATAAAATTCCATAATTAATTTTAAAATTCTATTATATTTTAACTAATTAGAAAATTCATGTTGGAGGATAAAAATCATATTCTTTTAAACTATCTAAATCTCTCTCCGCTGCATATGGAAGAAAGCCATTATCAAGAGCGTTTTTATAGAAATCGTAAATTAAATCCATATCAGTGGGATAATCTATGATTAATACGGCTTTATTTGCATCTAAAGCAATATTTAAATTATTTATACCCTCATCACGCCAATCGTCGTCTGTTTCGTCATTATCATCATAAAATAAGTCTTCACGTCCAATTCAATCAATATATGATAAATAAGTAGAATTTTTAAGTAATTCATCACAATTTTGAAAAAAAAAAA
>CAZVTX010000139.1:0-8866 GCA_964629395.1 uncultured archaeon | reverse complement strand
CTCTCAACATTCAGAAGTTCAATAAGAAATTTAAACAAATTTTTATTTTTTGTACGTCCTAAACTTTCAATAGCATATTTCCTAATACGGATTGGTTCATTTTTATCTCTTGCTACTGATATTAAATAATCTGTCCATTTTTTTGTTTTTGCAAGATTTCCGATTATTCTAGGAATAATTATCTCAGAGCCTAAAAAATTAGATTTTAATAATTGCCTTATAAATGAAGGATCACGAATTTTTTCAATCAATAAAGCAGTCTTTTTCTGAATTTCAGGGTTATTATTTTTTAGATTTTGCATTAATTCAGTAAGATTTTGTTTTCTTACTTTAGAATAAAGATTATTCATAGATTCCATAATTTTTTTATTTAATTTTATTCTTTATTTAAAATATCTTTTTGAGAAAATTTATATAAATTAAAATAATATTAAATAAATATTTTAAAAAATTTAATTATAAATTTATTGAATTATGTAAGCAGGCAGATTTGTATTAAAACTTTCAAATGTGTTTAAGATTTTATTTAATTTCTTGATTAATTCTTTTGTTTCAAAATATATTAAACCTAAATTGGAATCATTCGGGAAAATAATTGCTAATAATGCATCATTATTAATCATCTTAAGAATAATTTCAAAGCCATCTGTGTCAATCTGATTTCCGGCTAAGATTGCTACCTCCGTTACTAAACAATTTTCACTATATAATTTGACCCCCTCTTCTGATAACGACAAAATACCTGCTGAGATTGCTGCGATTGATTCATATAATTCTTCATTATTGTTAAAACTATTATTTTCATAAGTAATTAGTAATCCTTCTTGCGAAACTAAAAGGATACAAAAAATGTTAGTACGCTTACTGAATTCTTTTAAGAATTTTTTTAATTTTAATTCAAGATTCTCAACCATTTGTCATTACCACCTCTTTTTCTATAACTGATACATGCTTTTTATTGACAATCTGCTTCAAAATATCAATTATTGCATCTTTTATACCGATATTATATTTCCCTGAACCTTCATAAACTGTTGTTCCGATTAAATTTGAAATCGTTTCACACCCTTGAAAGTCCTCTCTATCTGATTTATTAGCAATAATACGCATTGGAATATCATCTCCTAACGTTGCTTTTGTTTCTTCCAGAATTACGAGTGCATTTCCGATATTATTAAGATCGCAACCATCAATTAAGAAAATTACACCATCACTTCCTTTTGCTAATATTTGTCTTACTGCTGCAAACTGCATCTGACCAGGACATCCTTTTAATTCAACATTAATTGTAATCCAACCTTTATATTCATCTTTATCCTTTAAATATTCAGATTTACTCATTAATATGCCTTCTGTCTCAGGATTATCATTTGGGCGTGCCCATACTAACCTTCCTAAATCAAACCCTGTTGTTGTATGAGTTTTTTCATCATCAAATGGTTTAAACAATTTTTTTTCTATATGTATCGCTTGATCATCAAGAGCATGGACCAAAGTGGTTTTACCTGAATTGAAAAACCCCGTTACAAATATTTTAATACCTTGAATTTTATTCATATAAAAAATACCTCTTTATATATTTTTTAAAATTCCCTTAATTTTTTTATAAAAACCCTGTCATCACTATTATTATTTTTATAATTTATAAATATTTTCTTCAAATAATTATAAAAAAAGATTTGTAAAAACAAAACTTTAAAAAGGAATTTTTTCTTTGATTGGTAAAATATAAAACCATTTAATTTTGTAAATAATTTTCAAAAAAATCTTATACAAAAATGAAAAAAGGGGATCTAAATGGTAAGTTATAGGCAATTAATAGATATTTCAAATGCAACGATCTTAGCATTAATCAAGGCTATGAAAAATATGGGGCTAAATTTTGATCTTATCTGGAACGAGATGGCTTACACATTTAGAGATCTCTTTAAAGATACGGATTTAATTTTCAGCGGTTCAAATGTAAAGGAGATTACTGAACATTTTGCTAAAAAAATAAAAGAGATTGGATTTTGCCAAACTGCAGATATAATAGAGGCTAATGATGATAAAGTTGTAATAGATTTAGGAGATTGCATTTTTGCAACTGCATGTCGTTCCTTAAGGGGAGATGATTACATGTCTCAGCCACCGTGCCCCATTCTTGCTATTTTATATAGTAGTATAAATGAACATCTAAATAAAGAGGGCTCTGTTACCAATTTTGAGACCCATCCTGAAAAAAATACAGATATATTTACAATAAGTTTGGAGGGATAAAAAAATGGTAGCATGTGATTGTAAATGGGCAGGGGAAGAAAATTCTAATGGCCTTCATTGGTGTGAAAAGAAACAAATTTATGTTACAGGAAAGGAACAAGATACATGTGAATTTTTTGAAAAAGGATAAGGAGGAGATTATTTGACTGCAAAAGAAGAAAAATTAAAGCAAATATTACTCGAACTTGAAAAAAATTCAGAGGTTACTAATAGTGCAGTAATTTCCATGAAAGGTCAATTAATGGCAAGCGCATTACATAATGATATTGATAGTCGTGCGTTATCTGCAATGGCAGCGGCATTACAATCTGTAGGTACAAGAGTTTCTGACACTCTTAAAGCAGGAAATATCTCTTCTATCGTAATAAATGGCTCTAAACAATTAATTTTTCTTCAACAACTAAATCAGGCATTATTAATTGCCTTGGCACCCTCTGACGCAAAGATTGGATTAATTGATTTTGAGGTCAGTTCAGCATTAGATAAAATTAAAATGGTTTTAGGTTAAAAATTATTTTTTTTTTTTTATAATTTTTAACTTTGCATTACCATTAATGAAAGATTAATTAATTAAAATTAATAAAAAAAATAAAAAAAATGACGGAAATATATAATAATTTAGTAAATATATTGGATGATTTAATAATTAATACAGGAGCAAAAAATGCCCTATTAATAACAGAGGATGGCATAGTAATTGCCGGTAATTCGCAGCAGAATGATAATAATCACGAAGTAAATTATAATTTTGCAGCGATATCTGCAAGTATTCTTTCTATGGCAGAAAGAGGTATTGAAATAATTAATTCAAATAAAATTCTTGAACAAATAAAAATTGATGCCGGAATGGATGAAAATCTTGATCAAGATTTCAGTATTTTAATAACTAGAGTAATTTCTAACATCTTAATTCAATTAATTTTCCCAAAAACGATTAATATTGGTTTAATTCAGTTTGAAGTAAATAATACAATCAAAAAAATTAAAGATATTATTAAAAAAGATACATCAAGGGCATTATTTACCAATATAGGGTCTTTACTTTAATTTTATTAAAAAATAAAAATAAAGATGTGATTATAATGTCGGAAAATGGTGAAAATTTTAATATAAATCTGAACTTAGAAAACGATTCTGAAAAACAAGATAATGAATTATCAAAAATAGATAATCTTAATGAATTGAATGAATTTTCAACATCCTTTACAGAGAATAACCTGGATTTAAATGAAGTAAATATGAAACAAAAAATGATTTTAATTGAAGAATTAAAACAGATTTTTTTGAATAAAATTAAAACACTGGAAGAAAAAATAAAAGAATAAGAAAATGAGAAAAAGGAATTAAATGAAAAAAAAAATGAAAAAGAAAAAAAAGAAATAAAAAAAAAAAAAAAAGAATATGAAAATAGAATAAGAGAATATGAAGAAAAAATAAATATCACAGAACAGAAAAAAGAAGAATTTATTGAAAAAAGTAAGGAGCTTGAAATAAAAAAAGAAGAGTATCAGAAAAGTATCGAAAAATTAGAAAAAACGAGGGAACAATTTAAAGAGTTAAGTAAAAAATTAGAAGAAAAAAAAATTATTTTAGAAGAACAGGAAAAAAGACTTTTTCAATTAGAAAAAGATTTGGAAATAAAAAAAATTAACATAGAAAAAGAACAAAAGCAATTAGATCAATTGAAGATAGAGATAGAAAAAAAAGTAAAAAAATATTCGTTATATAATAGGATTCGTTTGAAAGAACCTAAATTAGATAGTGAATATTTTGATAACATCGACTTTATTTTAAATAAATTGAGGGATGATACTGAAAAAAAGAAAAAGAAGGGTAGAATCGAATTAATCGGGGATACTTTAAAAGAATTATTAGAAGTAGGTCATTTTCAATCATGTTTTTTAATAGATGGTAAAGGAATGATTATATCAGATTGTATGAACGAAAAACAAGATGCTATAGCTATTGGTGCAATGTTTTCATTAATTTGGACTTCTCTCTTAAGGACAATTAATAGTTTAAATTTAAGAAAATTAGAATATTTTAAAATGTCATCTTTAGGAGGTCAATTTTTATTAAAAAATATAGATGTAAACAATTATGAAAGAAACTTAATATTGCTTGCTTATTACGATGATTCAAATAAAGAAAAAATTGAACGTGAGAATATAATCTTTAAAAAAAGGAATTTGAAGAAAGCATTGAAAAATTTTCTAAAACAAGAAGAATTTTATAAAAAATCTAATGTAAATGTTCAATTAATTGATAATTTAATTGAGAATCTTAATTTTCTTAAAAATAAGCTATTTTTTTATAATGGTGATTTTGATAAAGTAAGAATTGACTCATTAAATAAAATTGCGATAAAAATTAAAGAAATATTTGAGAAATAACTTTTACTTTTTTTTCATCAATAAATTCAGATTATTAATTTTTAAACCATAAAATTTTTTGTAAATGGTTTTTTATTCTTACGAGTATTTACGGTTCACTATAGCCACTAATAATTTTTGGTTCTCCGCTTGTTCGGATGAAACCCCATAAAAAAATTGGCAGGACGGTGGCTGAGTTGTAGCCCTCCCAGCTCATAGACCATTAGGGAACCGTTTTATGGTGACCCTCTAAAATAAACTTGGGCAAGACCCGGAAAAGCCGTCCAGTGAATCCGTAAATATACTTATAAAGAAAAAAAATGGAAAAATTAAATACAATGGACTCGAAGGGCTGAGATAACGAAAGTTATTACACCAAATAATCTTCTTTAGCGTAAGCTATCGCATTTAAATTATGAAAGTGAATATGAAAGTAAACAATGGTAGAAATTGTCTCTAAAATCGGAATATCAAGAGTACATACTAAATCTTTAGCCGAAGGCTTAGATCAAGTATTAAAGGTACAATAATGAAAAAGTATTTATGGTTTGAAACGTTTCGCTAGAACCTAAGGAATTTTTTAATTTTATTATTATTTTAGAAAAAAGTCTTCTACATAAATATTTAAAACATCCCATTTTTCCCGAAAAAAACAAAAATTTTCAATATTTTGAATTAAATTCTTATTTTCATTTTCAAACTTTTCAATTAATTTTTTTAATATTTTTCTAATTATATTAAATTCTTCGCTCACAATTAAAATAAAATATATATCTCCTGTTGAATTTGATTCTATTATCATCTTCCAATTTTCATAATCAATTTCTTTGAGAATTTTTTCTTCTCCACACATTTCTTTTAAAAAAAGCATAATTCCAACGATACCTCCCGATACTAAAATAGGATCCAACTTCTTATTATCTTTACAAAAAGAATAATCAAATAATAGAATACCTGATTTATATATTACAAAAAAATATTTTATAAAATTTTTAAAAAAGATAATAGGTAAATAAATGTCTACTAAAATTTTTTTTCCTTTTTGGAATCGTTCAATTGTTCCTTTATGTAATTTAATTATTTCTGTAAAAATATCATTTTTATTTAAAATATGACGATTTTTAAATAAAGCTTTTATTAAGGAAAGAGATAATTTTACTTTGTCTTTATTTACTTGTTCTATTTTTATTTTTATTTTATTATCTTTGGAAATATTAAGAAGATTTAATATTAGATTTCTTATACAATTTTTTAACAAGATTTTATCTCCCAAGATAAGATAATCTTTAGAGTCTACATATATTATTTCATATTTTTTTAAAAAAGAATTATTTTGAATTTCCATTATTACTTCTCTAATAATTTGATTAAATTCTATGCATTCTAATTTAAATACATCTAATGGTATAGATCGTCTGTCCTTATTATTATTTTTCATCAATTTATTTAACCCTTCATACAGAATAATTTGATTCATATATTAATCATTATTGAGATTTTTAATTAAATTTTCAATTTCTTTAACAATAGTATTCAGATAATAATCACACAAGCCTGTTCTAATATTCTCTGAGAAATATAATGTTATAATAAAAGAGAAATTTGAAATTTCAATAAAATGTGAAAATAATTTTTTATTATCCTGTAAAATTAGGAAAAGTTTTTTGACCATTATAAGATTTTTTTTTTTCCTTATTTCAAATTCTCTTAAAGTATGAGTTAAAATTTTTAATGGAATTGAGGAATACAATACATCTCCATTTATAGAAAATAATCCACAACCAATTATTTTTTTATTATCCACATATTCTCTTAAAATTTTTAAAAATTTTTGCCTAAAAGAAATTCCTAGAGAATCTTCTTTTTTATTTGCTTTATTTGTTAATAAATCATTAATTTCATCTTCATAATCATAAAATTCCATTAAAGAAAGTTCATAATCAACTTTTTGATATCCACGAACTTTAAAATTTTTATCCAGAAATACTTGAAAACAATGTTCACAAATAAAATTTTTGGGGATAGAAATTGTACTTAATTGCTTACTTTTTAAAACTATTTGAGTAGGAATCTCAATTTTTTCTTTTTTCTTACAAATAGGACACTGAATGAGAATCTTTTTTATTTCTTCATTGTTATAATATTCTATATTCAAACTCAACCCCCTTTATTTATATATCTATGAAAGTTTTAAAAGTTCTTATTTCCAACTTTTTTAAAGAAATATTAATTTTTAAGATTTCTTTTTAATTTTCTAAAATTTATGATGAATTTATTATAAAGAAACTTTGTTTTTAGCAAAACTTTATAAATAATTTATTAGATAATTTTTTTATCTTTTTAAAAAAGATAATATTTTACAAAAAATTAAAAAATATTTATAAAGTGTGTGAAAAAAATGGTAAGTTATCGTCAATTGATAGATATATCTAATGCAACTATTTTATCACTGCTAAAAGCAATGAAAAATATGGGATTAAATTTTGATCTTATATGGAATGAAATGGCATTTACATTCAGAGATCTTTTTAAGGATACAGATTTAATCTTTGGAGGGGATGATGTAAAATCAATAGCAGAGAATTTTGCAAAAAAGATTAAAGAAATTGGTTTTTGCCAGGCAATTGATATATTAGAGGCTAATGATGATAAGGTAGTGGTCGACTTAGGGGATTGCATTTTTGCGACCGCATGTCGATCTTTAAGAGGTGATGATTATATGTCCCAACCTCCTTGTCCTATTGTAGCAATATTATATAGTAGTATCAATGAACATCTAAATAAAAAGGGCTCTGTTACCAATTTTGAGACCCATCCTGAAAAAAATACAGATATATTTACAATTAGTTTGGAGGGATAAATAAGATGGTAAAGTGTAATTGCAAATGGGCTGGACAAGAAGATTCTAATGGGATGCATTGGTGCGAAAAAAAGCAAATTTATGTAACTGGAAAAGAGCAAGACACTTGTGAATATTTTGAAAATAATTAAGAAGTGATTGTTTTGACCGCAAAAGAAGAAAAATTAAAAGAAATTTTATTAGAATTGGAAAAAAATTCGGAAGTTACTAATAGCGCCATCATCTCATTAAAAGGCCAGATGATGGCTAGTGCACTACATAATGATGTTGATGGTCGAGCCTTATCAGCAATGAGTGCAGCACTTCAATCCGTAGGGACAAGAGTATCAGATACTTTAAGTGCAGGCACGATTTCCTCCATTGTAATTAATGGAGATGAAAAATTGGTGATGGTTCAGCAGTTAAGTCAAGCCTTATTAGTTGCTCTTGCACCTTCTGACGCAAAAATCGGTCTTATTGATTATGAAGTAAGTAATGCTTTAGATAAAATTAAGATGGTTTTAGGATAATTATTATAATTATAATTAATTATTTTTTTTTTAATTATCTGAATGATAATAATATATCTTTTTGCTATATAATAAATTAGGTTAATTTATTTTAATTTTTAATGATTCTCCTTAAAAATTTAATTGTATGTTATACAATAAAATACAGTACTTAAAAATCTGGACAAATCCGGACATATACGGTTTATCCAGCGACCGATACTGACGGTCTGGGTCGCTCATGTAGGGTTTCCCAAGATTTTTATAACTTTACTTATTCCCCTATCCGCAATATTGCGGGCGGCGTTAAGATCGGAATTTAACCGATAGTAATTTTGGAGACTCAAGCCCCGGGCGGCTCGCTTCCTGTTAACCTCCGCAAGTCCGGGACAATTTCTGTTTTTACATGTGAAATATGCCCCGGTTCTGATACCCTTATTACCGCACATGCTGCAGTTTAGCGAGGTACCGCGGGGATCAACACGCAATACGTAAATTCCAACGGATGAGCAGAGGCCATCGGTTATTTCCTGGATGCGGCTGTAAAACCAATGCACCTGCCAGTAGGCAAGAAATTTGCCGACGTCCTTCTTCTTGCTGTTGCGGGACCATTTTAAATCCTCAAAAATTACATAAGAAAGCTTATGATAAACCGCTATATCCGTGATCGCACGGGCTACGAGGTTTGCAATGTGCTTGTTAATATTATTGACGCGCCTCCAGAGCCGATCAAGATGCGACTTTCGCCTTATATACTTATCCACTCTGTTATAATGCAGACGTCTCAATTTCGGGCTGACAGATATGGCAAGATTATGGAGCTCCTTTTTAAGTCCGGTGCCTGGATCCATAAGCTCTACGGCTTTTGCCTTTTTAATCCTTTTATA